>NZ_LR607237.1:0-10647 GCF_902162175.1 Bartonella saheliensis | reverse complement strand
GAACGATATAATTAAGTAATCAATCTTCTATTCTTTTTACTTATCTTATGGATCAAAAAAATTAGCTTTTTTCTGGTAACACAAGTGGAGAAATAAGGATTTTAGAGATGTTTCGGCGTTCCATTTCAATTACTTTAAAGCGTAAACCTTCCGTTTCAAAACTTTCTCCTTCATTCGGCAAATGACCAAATTGCCAAAGCATAAAACCTGCTAGAGTCGTATAACGGTCTGCTTCATCAACTAGATTTCGTCCAAGATAACCACTTAAACGACGGATATCAGCATATCCCTCTACAAGAAGGCTGCCATTTTCAAGTTGTTCTGCAATCATGAGCTCTTCATCGTCATCAGGAAAATCTCCTGCAATAGCTTCAAGAATATCGGTTGGTGTTGCAATCCCTTCAAAAGAACCATGCTCATCAACAATAATTGCAAGCTGAATCGAAGAATGACGTAATTGTTCCATTAATCGTAAAACACTTGTGTTTTCATGAACAACAAGCGGTTCTCGCATCGCTTTTTTCCAATTAATCTTTTTACCCTCAGCCAGATTCAAAAGAAGATCTTTTGTTAATGCAACACCAACAAATTCATCCACTTTTTCACGCGCAAGAATTAAGCGGCTATGTTTAACCTTTTGTAATTCTTCACGCATTTCATTTTCATTAGCATTTAAATCTAACCACTCAATTTCATTGCGCGGCGACATGATAGAGCGAACAGGACGATCTGCTAAATCGAGAACTCCACGAATCATCTCTTTTTCTTCTGGTCTAAATAACTCAGAAGCTGCGGCTTGTTCAGCAATGACATCTACAGTTTCAGCAAGATGACTATCTTTATTTCCCCCTCCTAAGAGCCTTAAAACAGCATCAGCTGTTCTACTGCGTAGATCATTCGTTGTAATCATCTTTTCACGATTACGACGTCCAATTTGATTAAAAGCTTCGATGAGAACAGAAAAACCAATAGCAGCATACAAATACCCTTTGGGAATATGAAAACCGACCCCTTCAACAATGAGCGTAAAACCAATCATCATCAAAAATCCAAGACAAAGGATTACAATGGTAGGATGACGATTAATAAAACGCATAAGAGAGCCTGAGCCATACATCATGACTCCCATAGCAGTAATGACTGCAATATACATAACTGCGGCTTGTTCTTTTGCAATCATACCTGTTGCGGTGATAATACTATCGAGTGAAAAAACAGCATCCAGCACCACGACTTGAACAATTACTTGCCAAAAAACAGCATAAGCAACGCCTGTTTTTCTTTCATGAGATACTCCTTCTAACCTTTCATGTAATTCTAACGTTCCTTTTGCTAGCAAAAAGGCTCCACCTCCAATTAAAATAAAGCTATGCCAACTAAAAACAAAGGATGAAAATGAAAGAATGACCGTATCAAGTCTCATAACCCATCCAATAACTGTAAGAAGGAAAAGCCGCATGATTAATGCTAAAGTAAGACCTATTAAGCGTGCTCGATCACGCAAATGGAGTGGCAATTTTTCAGCTAAAATTGCAATAAAGATAAGGTTATCTATTCCTAAAACAATTTCGAGGAAAACCAACGTGACCAAACCAAACCACGCATGGGGATCAGTGATCCATTCCATCATTTCTCACCTTTTAAAAGCTTAAAAGCGCGCGATTAACAAAAAAAATCATGGGCTTTTATTCGCATATTGGATCATGAATTTTGAATGTAAAAAATTTACATTCAAAGAGAAAAACAGAAAAATATTGCTTAAACGCATATGATTTTAAACGCATATGATTGTTGATAAAACAAAACAACGCCCCACTCCGTTGACAACGACAAGAAGGTTCCTCTAAATTTTGTTCGGGCATTATGCTCGATAATCCTCCAATTATAGATTCTGTATAACCATCAGAATATTTATTTACAGAGCCTCTTATAATGGGTTTATTTTTATATAAGATCAAGTGGTCAATAGCATATTTTAAACCCTACAGACAATGAGGCTATATAAAAAGCAACAAAATATCTAGACATCCTCCCTTAGGAGCGTTATAGAAACGCTCATTCTCATCTTTTGGGAAGCTTATGGGTGATTAGCTCAGTCGGTAGAGCAGCTGACTCTTAATCAGCGGGTCGTGGGTTCGATCCCCTCATCACCCACCATTTATTTTGTATTATAAATAATTTGCTGATTACGTAATTATAAAGGGCTAAATAAAATTGGGGAGAAGGAGCAATCCGACATCACCATACTGTTTTCCGATTCCTAATAAATTCCAACAGCTCTTGGTATTTGAGACGTTTCATAGGCAAGAAAGGCGTTTTTAGTCTTTTTGTACAGTTTTATGTCATAAGCTCTTCTCGTTTATAACGTGCAAAAGACATGGTTTTGATTGATTTAACGTGGAAGAGATTTGAAATGAGAGAATTTTACAGTATTCAAGATTCTAATTCAAGTTGAATGAAGATAAATTATCTTTATAAATCAATATGTTATCTATTGTAGAAACGATTGTTTTTTACAAGGATAGATATTTTCAAGTCTATGGGCATTTCAAGTTCGAAGGTAAAAAGATAAACAAAAAATAATAATTATATTAAGTTACAGATGCAACTGAGTTTCGGCAATGTTTATATCATTGATAAGCACATAAAAAAGAAATCATAGATAGTTTTTGATTTATTTAGGGGGGGCTTTGGGAGCTCTTTTCCAATATTGTTGCGTTTCAAAAATAGCAACCACAAATAATGAAATGATGAGTGGTATAATCAAATAAAGTATTCTAAAAACAATAAGTGCTGCGATAACATCGGTTGGATTTATATTGGGCATACCTGTTATGAAGAGCGCTTCAAGAACGCCTACACCTCCTGCTGGAGCATTGGAGAGAAGCGTTATTGTAAAAGATGCTAGGAAAACGCCGAGAACAGAAATAAAATGAATATCTGCATTGTAGGGGAGGACTGCATATATAATTCCTGCTGCTCCTAAAAGCTCTAGAGGGCTAATGAGAAGCTGTTGAATAACAATTTTCAGCCGCGGATAGGAAAGCTGAATTTTCTTGCCCAAGCGTAAGGGTTTCAATTGAAGCCAACTCCCAAACGTATAAAGTGCTATGCAACTGAGTAAAATTGCTCCAACTATGGTTCCAAGCCATTCAGGAAGCTCTTCATGAATGAGGGTGATAATTTCGGGTTGCAGAATCAAAACGATCCCTAACAGTAAAATTGTACCGATGACAAAAGTAAAAGAACAAAAGCCTACGAGTATGGCGATTTCTGTTCCATTTAATCCTTTCATTTTATAGGCTCGATAACGCACGACGGCACCAGAAAAAACTGAAGCACCGATATTGTGTGAAAGAGCGTAGGTTGTAAATGAACAGATCGCGATGAAAATCCAAGAAATTTTATGGCCAAGATGCTGTAAGGCAATTCGATCATATCCAGCAAGAGCCGCGTAAGCAAAAAGAGAGCATAAACAGGCTAAAATCCAGTGCTGTGTATCCAAATTGCTCAAGCGTTCTAATACATCACTAAAAGAAATGGCAGAAAGCTTTATATAAAGAATGCGGATAGATACCACCATTGCTACAATACCAATAAATGGCCATATAAACTGCTTTATCTTCACGCTTTTTACCCATTTATGTTTTCGATGAAATTTGATTCACGATTATGTATATTTTTGATAGATCTCTGTTCCGTTACATGCTCGATTATACCATTAGCAATTTCCTCATTATCAACTACTACAATATCTGCGCCTAAATCAATAAGATAAGTTGTCTCTACATCGGAAAGTGCATGTGTGATTATCTGAATATCCTTCTTCATGTCACGTATATTCACTATACATTCTCCTACTTCAATAGTACTTCGCATTGTAATAACAACTTTATCTGCACCACTTATATTGGCTGCGTTTATTATTTCTTGCTGAATGATATTGCCGCAAATGACTTCGAAACCATCTGCAATGGCTTGATCTGCGAGGCGTTTTGCTTCTTCTACGATCACAACAGATTCACCTTTGTCTGTTAAAGATAATGCAACGCATTGACCAATACGACCATAGCCAATAATTACAATATGATTGGTTTTTAAGGTTGTTGGTAAAAATTCTTGGTCTGGATCTTGCGAATCAATGTCAATAATTATTTGCGTATCTTGTGTATTGGTAGAAAAATTTTCTAAACGTTTTTTTATTTTGTTACAGGCAATGAAAACAAGAGGGTTGAGCAAAATAGAAAGAATTGCTCCTCCAAGAATTAAATCATGGGCATCATTGTTTAAAAGCCCCAGACTAAAACTTAAACCTGCAAGAATAAAAGAAAATTCTCCGATTTGGGCAAGGCTTGCAGAGATGGTCAAAGCTGTTGCATTAGAATAGCGAAAAGCTTTAACAATGAAAAAGGTAACAGCAGATTTTCCTACTATAATAATGAACAATGTTGCGAGTAGAGGGAAAAAATGCGTTAATAATTTCCCCGGATTAAATAACATGCCTACAGAAACAAAAAAGAGAACAGAAAACGCATCTCGTAGTGGGAGGGATTCTTCTGCTGCACGATGGCTTAATTCTGATTCACTCATAACCATGCCTGCAAAAAAGGCACCAAGAGATAGAGAAACACCAAATAAATGGGCTGCTCCGAAAGCTACTCCTAGTGCAATCGCAAAGACGCTTAGACGAAATAATTCACGTGATCCTGATTGGGCACTCATTTTTAGTAACCACGGGATAACACGCCGCCCAATGATAAGCATCAGGGCAATAAAGAGAATAACTTTTAGAATGGTAAGACCAAAAATGCCCCAAATACTTAAATCCAACCATTGAACAAGGGGATCAAAGGCTTCCTTTTTTGTATTGCTAAGAACGTTTGCTAATGATGGTATGAGGACAAGTATAAGGACCATTGCTAAATCTTCGATAATTAACCATCCAACAGCAATCCGTCCTTTTTCTGTTTCAATGAGATGACGTTCTTGCAAAGCACGCAGCATAATAACAGTACTTGCTATGGATAAAGCTAAACCAAAGATTAAACTACTACTGAGCTCCCACCCCATGATTAAACCAAGGCACAATCCTAAAAGAGTAGAAAATGCCATCTGCCCAATGGCAGCAGGGATAGCAATGGCTCTGACAGATAAAAGGTCCTTTAATGAAAAATGGAGTCCAACACCAAACATAAGCAAAATGACACCAATTTCAGCGAGTTGGTTTATAATGGTAGAATCTATTCTAAAACCACCTGTATTAGGTCCTACAATAACGCCGGCTAATAAGTATCCTACCAGTGGTGATATACGCAAACGACTGGCAATCATTCCCAGAAAAAATGCTAAACATAAGCCGGCAACGATGGTTGTGATAAGTGGTGTGTCGTGGAGCATGGACTATTTACTATTCTTGATCAAAAAGCGAATGAATGAAAATACCTCTTATTTCTTTGAAAAGGGAGGAATGATGTATCATATGTATCAAAGGATATTTTCATTTCTCCTTAGTGTTTACACGATTATTTCGTTCACGCCACCAATTTCCTAGCAGGAGTAAAATGGGAGCAGCGATAAAGATAGAAGATGATGTTGCAACAATAACCCCAAAAACCATGGGCAATGCAAAATTATGAACGGCACTTCCACCCCATATCGCCATAGGAAGCATAGCAAGAATTGTTGTGGCTGATGTAAAAAAGCAACGGACAAGAACTTGATTAATTGACAGATCAATCAGTTCGCGTAACGGCATTGTTTTATAAAGGCGCATATTTTCGCGCATGCGATCATAAACAACAACTTTATCATTTATGGAATAGCCAACAATCGTTAGCAGAGCAGCGATGGCTGTTAAATTGAAATCAAATTGGAATAAAGCAAAAAAACCAATCATTTTGGTCGTATCTAAAATGAGCGTTATAATTGCACCAACCGCAAAAAACCATTCAAAGCGCAACCATATATAAAGAGTCATGGCAATAGCTGCGAGAATAACAGCAGTAAAAGCAGCTGTTGCAAGTTCTCCTGAAATTTTGGGACCAACAACTTCTATTTGATCAAATGTGGTATCTGGATAGATATTTTGTACAGCTGTTTTGACCTTATCAATAGCGATGGTTTGTTGTGCTTCACTCCCATTTTGTTTCTGCATGCGAATGAGGACGGTATTTTCGTTATCAATATTTTGCAGAGTAATTTCACCAATATTAAGGGTAGAAAGCTTGGAACGCAGGGCTGCTAGGTCTGCTGGTACTTTCGTGGTAATACTCATTTGGCTACCACCAATAAAATCAATTCCGAAATTCAAGCCAGGCTTAAAAAACAAAAAAACTGAAGCTATTGATAAAATAATTGAGACGCCAATACCAATAAAGCGCGCTTTCATAAAATGAAAAGTTGTATTTTGGGGGAGAATGTTGAAAGCAGAGTGAATATGCAATTTTTTAATTTTCCATTTACGAACAATCCAAATCATCATGATGCGTACAATGGTTATATTGGTGAACATGGAGATGATAATACCAAGCAACATAGTCACGGCAAAACCACGAACGGGACCAGTACCAAACCAAAAGAGTAAAACAGTCGCTATAATTGCCGTAACATTCGCATCAACAATGGTTGCAAAAGCCTGTTTAAAACCACGATCTAGGGCTGCAAAAGCACTCACGCCTTTTCGACTTTCTTCACGGATACGTTCATTGATGAGAATATTCGCATCAACGGCAATACCAATACCTAAGATAATACCAGCAATACCAGGCAGAGTTAGCGTTGCTCCGAGGAGACTGAGGGCTGCAAATGTTAAAATCGTGTGGAGTGCTAGGGCTATATTGGCAATGAGTCCCCAAATTCGGTAGAGGAGAAAAATAAAAATTGTAACAAGCATAAAACCAATTATGCCGGTGTAAAGCCCCATTTGTATGGCGTCAGCACCAAGGTTTGGTCCTACAGTTCTCTCTTCAATTACGGTGAGGGGGGCAGGCAGGGAACCAGCGCGGAGCAGAGCAGCCAGAGTTGAGGCTTCTTTGGGATCAAAGTTTCCTGTAATTTGCCCTTGTCCGTTAGGGATGACACTATTGATGGTAGGAGCGGTTAAAACTTTGTTATCAAGAACAATGGCAAAAGGACGGTTAATGTTTTGTCGTGTTATATCGGCAAATATTTTTGCACCAGCAGAATCTAGCGTAAATGAAATAATAGAACGTCCTGGTATTTGTGGGTCGAAACCAGCGCGGGCATCTTTAAGGACATTTCCATCTAAGGCAATTTGATCATAAATGGCATAGCGTTGTGTTTCATCAGTATATCCAGGAAGAATGGAAACACCTATAGGGGGATTATTGGGGTCCACATTAGAGGGAACAAGATGAAAACTCATCTTAGCGGTTGTGCCTAAAAGATCTCGCAATTGTTTTGGATCTTGTAAGCCAGGCAATTGGACCATAATACGATCATTTCCAACCTTTTGGATCGCTGGTTCTGAAACACCAACTTGATCGATACGGCGACGGATAATTTCTAAGCTTTGTTCAATGGCATTGCTTACACGATCTTTTATCCCAGCTTCCGTTAACGTGACACGGAGTATTTCATTTTGAGCACTAATGGTGATGTTATGTTCTGTCGTCCCAAAACTACTGTGTATGGGGGTTATTAATGTCTTTAAGGCTGAGAGAGCTTTTTCAGTTTGTGATGCATCAGCAATAAGGGCAACAACGCTATCTTCGACGATACGAACACTTGAGGTACGAATTTGTTTTTCACGCAACACATTGCGCACATTGCTTAAAACGGTGTGTAATTGATCGCGTTTTAATGTTTTGCTATCAACCTCGAGCAGGAGAGAAGAGCCTCCTTGAAGATCAAGACCAAGGGCTACACGGGTGTCGGGTAAGAATTTTGAATTTTTAACCTGTTCTTGCGAAAATAAATTGGGCAAGGCAACATAAATGCTGCTTAAAAGAATCAAACAATAAAAAGTAGTTAACCAACTAGGTGTACGCATGATATATTCCGCTAATAGGCAATCTAATAGTTATAAAAATGGAAGACAAAAACGATATCAGAAGATCGTTGCATAATTCAAGCAAAAGGAGGAGCACGTTTATTGGCAAAATATTGCATTTGAAGATGCCCAAATTGTCTGCAAAAAATTATGCTCGTTATTAAAAAGAGATTCAATACCAGAATATTCTGAATAATATTTATAGATAGAATAGAATCTGTATAAAATGTTACAAATTTTTTGTTTTCAGTTATTGGAGCATTCGAGTGCATACACTCGTTTTGTGAATCAAGTGTATTTGTTCTCACTATGTTATTTGCTTGGGGCTGCTTGCTTAAAGAAGCTAACCTTTCCAGGTTGCTCGTCAATAATACGCTAAAGCTGGACAGAAGAAGCCAAGCCGTAAAAGAGAGAAAATTTTCTTTTTTGCAATAAAGGTGCAAAAAGAGCATGTTAAAATGCCTCCGTTATCTTCTTAAGCTTCATAAGTCTATCATTATCCTTTTTCTTTATTATCAGTATTATGGGAGAAGGAAAAGCTTTTATAAGCTTATTCTATAAAAGTTGAAAATATTTATTCTATGCCATATTTTAAAGAGGGGTATAGATTCCTCTTTATACATCTAAGGCAGATATGTATTCATTTTTTAGAAAAAAATTACGCGTCCTTTTCTTTATTTTTGGATTCATTGTTGCATTCAGTTGTTGTGCATGGGGAGGCTTTGAATCGCAAAATGCGGTCATTGGGCAAGGAGATTCTTCTTATTCTATTGATGAAATTATTCAACAACAACAGCAGATTATTAAAAATCTTGAGCAAGATACAGAAACTTTACAAAAAGAATTTGAAAATAAATTAGAGGATGAACGGGCTTTGGTGGAGCTGCGGTTACGTGCACAAGATATCAGTAAACGTGCCCTAGAAGCAGCCTTTGTTTTGCGTGCTCCTCTTAATGATATTAATGCACTTCTTGATCAATTAGAGGAACTCCATGGTGATTTGAAAAAAACAGTGGATGAACGCTCTCGATTGATAGAGAAAAAAGCTGAAATTAATAGTATAGTTCTTCGATTTGAAGCAATCTTTTTGGCTACAAATAGAATAGTTGAACTTGCTATTTCTCAATCTCGAGAGCTTTTTAAACGCACACTTACACACAGGCTTGAGTTTTCAATGCCTATGCTCCAACATCTGGCCCAAAAAACAAAAGAGGCTGCCTCTGATTTTCTTTTGTTATTGAGCTCTTGGTGGAACTTTGTATTTTATTTCAAATCGTTACATCTTTTTCTTTGTTTTTTGATTCCACTTTTTATTGCTTTAGGGCTTTCTTATTTTTCTCGCAAAATTCTGGTGCATGTACGCTGTCATTTGATGAAGAGTAATGAAGAAATATCGTATTTACAACGCTTATTGGTCGCTTTTATTTCAGTTCTTCTTCCTTCGCTTATATGTGTTGTTTGTGTCTATCTTATATTGTTTTTATTCGATAGTTTTGGTTTGGATCCAGGAAAACTCACAATGGTATTTGAGACGATAGGGTATCAAATCGTATTCGTTTTTTTTATCAATCGCTTAGCAGTTGTTCTTTTAGCATCGAATAAGACCCGCACGCATCTTCTTAATATTATACCGTCTGCAGCATATCAATTGGTGGTTTTGGTTACTTTTTTAGGTGGAGTTTTGGCATTTGATGCTGTTTTCGATAGTATTTATCAAATTGTTTCTGCCTCTCTTTCTTTGACGATTGCGAAAAGTTTTATTGCTGTTTTTCTTGTTGCGATATTGCTGTTTATTATCTCATTTATACCTTTACGCTTTAGACGTGGGATTGCTCAAGGGAAAGAAGAGCCACGTTTTTGGCCATTTTATATACGTATTCCTCTCATTGCGTTGGGAATATTGCTGATTGTCATGAATTGTTTGGGTTATGTTGGCCTAGCACGTTTTATTGTGCAGCAGATCATAATTGGTGGAGCGTTTTTAGTTCTCATGTATTTGGGAATACAAAGTGCTCAAGCACTTGGAACTAAAGGCCAATTTATGAAAACAAGCCTTGGTTATACTCTAATGCACTGGCTGCATTTAGATGAAAAAACAATGAATCAATTAGGGGGAATTTTGAGCATTTTTCTCAATTTGGTCGTGGTTGTCTTTTGTGCAATGCCAATTGCTATACAATTCGGATTTTCATATTCCGATTTAAATGCGGTGTTGTGGCAGTTAATGACGGGCTTTCAAATTGGAAATGTATTTATTTCTTTAACTTCGCTTGTAACTGGGATTGTTGCTTTTTTTATTTGTTGGTTCCTCATCCGGCGAATTATCAATTGGTTAGATGGAACTGTATTAGAGCATGGGGAATTTGATTCTGGGGTCCGTAATTCTATCAAAACAGTCATCGGTTACAGTGGTATTGTCGTGTCGGCTTTGATAGGAATATCAATGGCCGGTTTTGATCTGAAAAATTTTGCGCTTATTGCTGGTGGGCTGTCGCTTGGTATTGGGTTCGGATTGCAAAATATTGTGCAAAATTTTGTCTCTGGGCTTATTATTCTGATCGGAAGACCATTTAAAATCGGAGACTATGTGGAATCTGGCTCTGTGGGGGGGATTGTTAAACGTATCAGTGTGCGCG
>NZ_LR607236.1:0-10814 GCF_902162175.1 Bartonella saheliensis | reverse complement strand
GCATAACGACGGGCTTGTTGCCGTGTTTCTTAGCACCCGGCACTCTTTTTAGAGTGTCATTAAGAAACATCTATCAACAAGGAGTTCATATGAACACTCTTATAGAAATTAAAGAACAAGCAATTGGGCAAGAGATTGTTCAAGCCGTTAATGCACGCGAATTGCACACATTCTTAGGGGTAAAGCGGGATTTTTCCAATTGGATTAAAGACCGTATCAATAAATATGGCTTTAAAGAAGAAAGAGATTATATTTTAACGCTCGCCAAAATTGGCGAACGTCAAAATGTGGTATTAAAAGAATATCATCTCACTTTAAATGTAGCTAAAGAACTTTCTATGGTGGAGAATAATAAGAAAGGTAGAGAAGCTCGTTTATACTTCATTGAATGTGAACGGCGTGCAAAGCAAGTAGCAACACCACAAATAAATCTTGCCAATGCTTTGGAAAATCCTCTTACGATTAAGCAGCTTCTTTTAGAGAGTATCAATCAATTAGAAGATTTAAGAAATGAGGTGAGTACACTCAAACCAAAAGCACAAGCTTTGGAGGGCTTAAAACGTTCGGATGGTTTGTTTGGTCTTATTGAAGCAGCGAAAATGTTAGAGGTACGACCAAAAGATTTAACCGATTATTTGCGTAAAAATGATTGGGTCTATCGACGTGCTCCGGGGGCGCCTTTGTTGCCTTATCAAGACAAAATCAAGAAAGGCTTTATGGATTGCCCTGCGATTACCATTCAAAGACCAGATGGGACAGAAAAGGTACTGCCTTCAACAAAAATCACATCCAGAGGATTGGCATGTTTGAGAGAACAAATCCATGGAGGTGTACAATGAATACCAGTATCGATTTTTTATGTGATTTGTGGATGGCTTTGTATCAATTTTCTGATCGTGATGATATTGAAGACAAGGCTTTTAATACTCTTATTGAGACTATGGATGCGATAGAAAAAGCTTTAATTTTCAAGCTTCAAGATGAAACCCCAAATGCACTCAAAATTTTGGCAATGATTACAAATTTTGGAACTTTAAGACCACCTCCGATTATAGAGTCTTTGTTGAAAGCTTACGAACCCAATTTAGACAATCCCATTAAAAAGGTTGCTTAAGAAAAATATGCCCCCTCCTCGTTCTTAAAATGGGGAGGTGGCAGCTTTAGCAACGGCTTGCTTTTTTTAGGACTTCACTCATACGTGTGCGCCAATCTTTTCCTTGTTTTTTAAAAGAATCAATAACGTTTGGGTCAAGGCGTAGAGTAACTGCTTGTTTAGGAGATTCAACTGGTGGACGCCCACGTTTACGGCGTTCTTCTGTTACATACTTAAAGAAAGAGGAGGGTAAAACATCTTTTGCTGGCTTTAGGCGTGCAAGTTCTTCATCTGTTAGTGGTGGAGAATCCACAGCGTCCCAATCTTCTTTTGTATAGCCACAATCTCTTTCAAAGGTTTTGTTGATAGTCATTGAAAACCTCTCTTTCTTTTTTATTAGCTTGACGGAAACTGATAATGGATATCGCTTCAGTGCCAAGCTTCGCAAAAACAACAACTGTCGTACCATTAGCAAAACGTCCAATAGCCTTCATGCGGTTTGAATGGGTTGCATCAATAAGAGCATGTTCCCAATCAAAGTAAATAACATCAGCAAAATCAAGCTTATGTTTAACAATGTTTACAGCTCTTTTTGGTTCATCCCACACGATCTTCATATATTTTATGTACACGAAAAATAAAATCATGTCAATAATTAAAGTGTACAATAATTCGTATAAATCATTCAAAATGGAGCGGCTGTTCAATGAATAAGAAATCTCGAAAAGGTTTATCGCTTCGTGCCTTTGCCAAAAAGATGCGTGTTTCCCCGAATGCGGTGGTTTCTCGTTTTAAAACAGGAAAATTTGATAAGGCTCTTTTTGAAGATGGTTCTGTTAATGAAGCGCTTGCAACAGCCATATGGAATGAGAATCCAACAAAGCGCCCTGCCCCATTTTTAGCACCGGATGGTCAAGCACGGACAAAGATAAAACAAGTCTCTACAGAGGGTGCTAATGAATACAAGATTAAACTGGAGCGAATGCAAGTTGCCCTTGAAAGCGAAAAGATTGCTCTTGAACGTTTGCGCGAAACAACCGTTGACCGTGAAGAAGTAAAGAGAGCAGCCCGTGAGTTTGGAAGAGCACACCGTGATGCCATGTTGAATTTTCCTCACCGTTTTGGAGCAAGCATTGCTGCACAGGTTGGGTGTGATGCCGCAAGCCTAATAGGGGCTATTGATTATTACATGAGAAAGGCTTTGCTTGAAGCTGTTCATATTCCAGTTCCTTATCATGATCCTCAACCTCCAGAATGAGAGAGTTTTGGGGCGAGCAAAGAATGAATAATGGATGAGAATACTGTTACAGAATTTTTCGCCAATGCTAATGATGCAAGACAACCGGACAAACCATACACGGTTTCCGAATGGGCGGATAAGAATAGATACCTTAGCACCGTAGCAAGTGCTGAACCTGGATTGTGGAGAACAAAACGCACCCCCTATTTGCGCGAAATCATGGATAATCTTTCCTCGTACGTGCCGATTGAAACAACCATTGTCATGAAAGGGGCGCAAGTTGGCATGTCAGAGGCGGGACTGAACTTTTGTGGTTATGCTATTCATTATAGTCCAGGACCTGCCCTTTATGTGATGCCCACCGTTGAGACAGCCAAAAAACTTTCAAAGACGCGGCTTGATCCTATGATTATGGCAAGTCCCGTTTTAAGTGAACGTATAGCCCCTGCTCGTGCACGTGATAGTGGCAATACGATGTTTTCGAAAGAGTTTGATGGTGGAGCGCTGATGCTTACAGGAGCCAACAGTGCAGCTGGTTTGCGCTCTATGCCTATTCGTTATCTGATTTTGGATGAAGTTGATGGTTATCCTCTCAGTGTCGATAACGAAGGTGATCCAGTGATGATCGCGGAAAAGCGTACCTCGACCTTTATTCAACGAAAGATCTTTAAATTGTCCACGCCCACACACCGTGACACAAGCCGTATTGCCAAGGATTTTGTGCTAGGAGACCAGCGATATTACAATGTCCCTTGTGATAAGTGTGGTACACTACAGCCGATTGTTTGGTCACAAATTAAATGGCCAAAAGGTGCCCCTGAAAAAGCTGTTTTTGCTTGTGCCCATTGTGGTCATGAGCATGCCGAACACCGAAAAACAGATTTGATGTGTGAAGAAAATGGCGCATGTTGGGTTCCAACGAGTGAGTCAAGCAGACCCAATTTGCGCTCTTATCATATTTCGGCACTCTATTCCCCTTGGCTTACTTGGGGGGAATGTGCAAGAGAGTTTTTAAATGCCAAGGATGATCCAGCGCTTCTACAGCCTTTTGTCAATACAGTGCTTGGAGAACCATGGGAGGACAGAACAGGCGAAGTTATTGATCCAGACAGCCTTTATGCAAAACGCGAAGAGTATCCTTTAGCACCAGAACAAGCCGTGGTGTTGACGGCAGGCATTGATGTGCAAAATGACCGTTTAGAGCTTGAAGTGGTGGGATGGGGACGCAGCGAAGAAAGCTGGCATATTGATTATCAAGTTATCCCTGGTGATCCCTCTTCTTTTGAAGTGTGGGACCAATTGGATGAATATCTTGCAAAACGTTGGCCACATCCAGGCTATAAAGAGGGTATTA
Source organism: Bartonella saheliensis (assembly GCF_902162175.1). Taxonomy (NCBI): domain Bacteria; kingdom Pseudomonadati; phylum Pseudomonadota; class Alphaproteobacteria; order Hyphomicrobiales; family Bartonellaceae; genus Bartonella; species Bartonella saheliensis. The sequence continues at coordinate 7,127 of NZ_LR607236.1, read as the reverse complement.
AGATAACGGCGGCTTGTATTGATACCGGTGGTGGACATACACAGGCTGTTTATAATTATGTACGCCCGCGTGAGGGACGGCGTATCTGGGGCATTAAGGGACAAGCTGGCTGGCGCGCAGTATGGCCACGCCGCCCAAGCAAAAACAACAAAGGACAGATTAATCTTTATATTGTTGGGGTTGATGCGGCGAAAGATATCATTACAGCCCGGTTTAAAAAATCGGGTCCCGAAGCAACAGGGGCTGGTGCAACACACTTTCATAAAAGCCTTGATCGAGAATATTTTGACCAACTGACCGCTGAAAGAAAAGTAATCAAATATTTTAAAGGCTTTAAGCGTATCGAATGGCAAAAAAGTGAAAAGGCAAGGAATGAAGCCTTGGACTGTAGGGTCTATGCTTATGCGGCTTTACAAGGTCTGATTTCGGCAGGAATAAACCTTAATCGAGAAGTCGATATTTTAGAAGAGCGTTTGGAAAAACTTAAAATTGAGGGCTCTTTAGAGCAGCCAACATCAGAACATGTGCCCTCTCCTTCTCCAAGAAGATCTCAGACAATACAGCCTAAAAAGAAGCCATTCAGAACAATGATGAATCCTTATATGCGAGGGGATTGGAGGTAATTTGTGGATGAAACTTTAGAACCAATGAACAGCAAATTTTCGAGACTGGAAAATTTAAAAAGGCGGCGTGAGCAAATTGAAGAGGCTCTTTATTCAGGAGCACAATCGGTACGCCATGGCGATAAGCAAATAAGCAACCGCTCTGTTGAGGAACTGCGCAGAGCGCTTGAGATGCTGAATAGGCAAATAGCGGACCTTGAAGGGCGTAAAAGTGCACGCGTGTTCTATTTTAACATATCACGAGGCTATTAATGGCTGGTTTGTTCAATAAAATTACGGGCTTTTTTAAAATTTCTCGTCAACACAATCCCCATTTTGAAGCGGCAAGCAAAAGCCGCCGTATGAGTGGTTTTGACCCCGCAAAAAAACATATCAATAAAGCCATTGAAGAATGCGGTGATACCATTGTTGCCCGTTCAAGGTGGCTTTATGACAATGAATCTCTTTATGGTTCTGCAACGGAGGAATGGGTCTCTGCGGCTGTAAGTGATGGGATTAAACCTTATCCTCGCATTGAAGGCTTTCAAGAAGAAAAGAAAAAGCTTTTAGACTTGTGGTGGCAATGGGTTGATGAAGCAGACTATGATGAAGATGCCAGCTTTTATGGGCTGCAAACAACCATTGCGCGAGAAGTCTTTTTAACTGGTGAATGCTTTGTAAGATTGCATTATGTTGACCTTTATGGGCGCTCTGGTGTGCCTCTTCAGTTGCAAGTTTATCCTACTGAAATGTTGGATCTCACCTATAATGGACCGGCTGAGATTGAAGGCCATTACATTCGTATGGGAATTGAATTCGATGCCAGGGGTAAGCGTGTTGCTTATCATTTTTGGAAACATCACCCCTATGATGATTGCCCTTCCAACACAATCTTTGAGAGTCAAGAACGCATACGTGTCCCTGCTGAAATGGTCATTCATATCAAAGAGCGCCGTATTGCCGGACAATTGCGCGGTTCTCCCAAAATAACACGTGCTATGACAAAGATCTTCCAACTTGAATCCTATGATGATGCAGAACTTGAACGAAAAAAAACAGCGGCTCTTTTTGCAGTGTTTATTACAGGCAAGGAATCTCATGAGGCAGAGTTAGAGGAGAATCGTGAAAAAACGAAAATTGAACAGAAGGTGGAAAAGAAGATTGAAGAGGTCCCCGAAGAGCATCCAATTTACCCTGGAACGGTTAACGTGGTCGAGGGCGAAAAACAAGTTACATTCTCAAATCCTGTTGAGGTTGGTGGCTCTTATGAGGCTTTTCAATTTCGCAATATTTCAAGAATTTGTTCTGCTCTCAATATGCCTTATGCCGTTGTGACAGGGGATGTTACGCGGGGGAACTTTTCCAATGTGCGAACCTCCATCATTCAATTTAGACGCCATGTCAAACAATGGCGAGAACATATCATTGCCTTTCAGTTTAATCGCATTATTTGGGCACGTTTTGTCGAAATGGCAGTGCTTGGCAAATGCGTAAATTTACCCGGATGGGAAGAAAATTCCTTGCCATGGCTGCAATGTGAAAGCTTTGCACCACCCCTTGAAATGATTGATCCCATTAAAGACATTTCCGCAGAAAAAGAAGAAATTCGTGCTGGCTTGAAAACACGGCGTATGGCGTTGGCTGAACGGGGCTTTGATATTGATAACATTCATACCGAACTCGAAGAAGAACGCAAAGATGCGCGCACGCGGGGTTTATCCTTTGATACCGATAATGCGCTAGCGCCCTCAACAGCCAATCAACTGATTGATACGGAAGATTCAGAGACTTCTGAAACTTATGAAAGTAACCAAGACAGTAAGGCGCATACAAATGGCGAATAATCTTGATATGCCGTTTTTGGCATCCCGGCTTTTTGGCGTTCCCCTCATGCTTGCCTCCACAAAGCTTGATATTATTCTCAATGCTCTTGCACCACGGCTTTTTGCAGGAGAAAAGTTTACTGTGAGAGCATTGTTAGAAAAAGATGGTGCTCCTTTAAGACCACCAGAAACTTACGTCGTGCAAAACAATATTGCCATCATACCGGTTCATGGCACGCTTGTACGCCGTGGTGCATGGCTTGGGGCTTTATCGGGTCTAACCTCTTATGAAGGTTTGGGGGCTTCTTTTCGTGAAGCGATTGAGCAACCTGATGTTCGCGCGATATTGCTGGATATTGATAGTAGCGGTGGAGAAGCCGGCGGTGTGTTTGATCTGGTGGAAGAGTTTCAAGCACTTTCACAAAAATATAACAAACCCATTTGGGCACATGCCAATGAGGTTGCTTGTTCGGCGGCTTATGCCATTGCTTGTGCGGCTTCTCAAATCTGGATTGCCCGTACAGGAGTTGTGGGCTCGATTGGTGTTGTTTGTGCGCACCTTGACCAATCCCGTGCAGATGAAAAACATGGGATTAAATGGACTTTTATCTTTGAAGGTGATCACAAAGTTCATGGCAATTCTCACGAACCCTTGAGCGATACAGCACAGATAAAAATACAAGCAGATTGCGCCCTGCTCTACGAGATGTTTGTCGATTTGGTTGCGCAAAACAGACCTCTGAATGCGGCTGAAATCCGCGACACCAAAGCAGAAACTTTTATAGGCAACCAAGCCATCACGCTTGGATTAGCAGATGCGCAAGGGACTCTTGCGCAAGCTTTGGAAGCCTTAACAGCTTCCATTCACTCACCCCCAACAGCAACAAAAGAAGGACAAAACACATGGCACGCACACACTATCGCGCCAAAGAAGACGATGATGAAAAGATTGTCGACGTCATCCATGAAGACGAAGAAGACACTCTCGACATTGACGAAGATGCCGAAGACTTCGACGATGATGAAGAAGAAGAGGAAGACAACGAAGATAAGCAAGAAACCATAAAAGCAGCTCTTGAAAAGGAAAGAAAACGCGCACAGGCACTGACAAACCTTGAAAAGCAAGCAAAGCGTTTAGGTGTTTCTTTTGATGCCGCAAAAGCCATTCAAAGCGGTATGAATGTTGAGAAGGCTAAAAATGTTGTCTTATCTGCCGCTGTCTCGAAAAGTTCCTCTTTAAAACTATCGACCACAGCGCCCCATAGTGATGGGGCGAGCAAGGCAAAAATTCATACAAAATGGGAAGCAGCTTGGAGGGCAATAAAATGAGTCAAGTTTTTTATGAAGATGTTCGCAATGGCGCTTATCTTGGACGCTATGATACGGATATGTCCAATGAAGAAGTGGTTTTTGCATCAGGGGCATTTGTTGAAGCCGGCACTGTTATGGGAAAAGTAACAGCAACAGGAAAATATGTTCCCCTTAATCCAGCACTATCAGATGGCAGTCAAACGCCGGCAGGGATTTCTTATGCCACTGTTGATGTAACAGAGGCAGAGCAACGCGCGGTGATTACAGCGCGCTTGAGTACCGTAAAAGCTTCTGAACTCCTATGGCCAGATGCCATCACGGATGAACAGAAAAATGCTGCCATTCAGTCCTTAGAAGACAATAACAAAATACTGTTGCGATAGGAGAATGCGCACATGGATATGAACTTTTTTAAACACGATGCTTTCTCTGCCGTTACCATGATGAAAGCGATTGAAAACTATGAGTTTCAACCTGGTCTGATTAGCTCTCTTGATCTTTTTGAAGAAGTGGAAACAAGCACCACAGTGGTTGGCATTGAAAGACGTGACAATACATTGTCCTTGATTCAAACCAGTGAACGGGGCGCCCCTTTGGTTGAAGGAGATAGAGAGGGGCGTAACTTAAGGTTTTTCAAAACAACACGGATTGCCAAAAGTGATACGGTGAAATCAGAGGAAATCCAGAACCGGCGTGAATTTGGTACAGAAGATCAACTCGAGACAGCAATGAAATATATTGCTAGAAAACAAAAGAAGCTGATTTCTGAAATCGAATTGACATGGGAAAATATGCAGCTTGGCGCTGTTCAAGGTGTTGTGCTTGATGCCGATGGCTCTGTTATTGTTGATTGGTACAAGGAATGGGAAATTACACCCCCAAAGCCAATTGATTTTAAACTCAATGTTGAGACAACAAATGTTGCCGACCATGTTGATCAAGTCATTATGAGAATGATTGAGGCTTCAAAGGGGGCATTTTCTGATCGTTCACGGATTATTGGGCTTTGTGGAAATGAATTCTTTTCCAAATTGAAAAACCATAAAACAATTCGTGAGACCTATCTCAACACAGCTCTTGCACAAACACTCAATAGTGCTGGAGGTGTTGCAACACCAAGTGCCATTGGTTCTGGAAGCTTTGGCAGTTTTGACTTTGCGGGTGTTACTTTCATTAATTACCGGAGTATTCATAACTATAATGTGAGTGCAAAAGCTGGGACAAAACGCGCCATAGGGATTAAGCCTGATGAATGCCAATTCTTTCCTGCCAATGCGCCTGGCGTATTCCAAAAAACCTTTGCACCGGGAGAAAGCTTGGATTTTGCCAACACCGTTGGAAGACCTCTCTACACCATGTTGATTGTCGATAACGACCGTAATGCATGGGTAAAACCGGAGGTCTATAGCTATCCGCTTTACATCTGCACACGCCCTGAAATGCTCTTTAAAGCGGTTAGTGGAGGAAAATAATATGCGATGGCACGGGTTGCTTCATAAAATGATTCAAGATGTACGTAACACCTTTGGGCAACCCGTCATCTACACGCGAAAAGACAATCAACAATCGTTTCGGATTACAGCGATTTACGGCATTAAACATTCAGAATCGGACGCTGGTGGGAGAATCCCCACAACAGTACCTCGAAAAGAACTTGATGTCTGTATCCATGATATCGGCGGCTTACCCCCAAAGCCTCAAGATAGTGTTGTCATTATTTCGCCTGAAGATACTTCTCAAGAGCACTTCGTGATCACAGAGGTACAAGCCTCTGAATCCGGTATGTACAAGCTTATTCTGCGGGAGATAAAACAATGAAACATCCACGCAAAACGATAAGAGAAACATTTGTTACGTTGATAAAAGCAGCAAAAACGACTGCTGGTGATAATGTTTTCAATATGCGTGACTTCAATTTATTTATTGAAGCAATGCCGGCCATTAATATCTCAACGCAAAACGAAACAATCGAAGATGGGCATGATTTTGGCTTAAGGCGACGCATCTTAACAGTAGATGTTGAATGTTATAGCACACAAGAAAACGGAGCATCCTTCGTTGACCAATTGGCATGGCAAGTTGAAGAGATTTTCCATGCCAATCCCAATCTTAACAACACTGTTGAGACATGCCGCTTGCAAAATATTGCTTTTGCCTTTGGCGATAACGGGGCGCTAGCGCTCCATGGTGCAATTTTAACCTTTGAAGTCACTTACGTGACCAATATCCCCTCCCCTCATGAAGGAAATGAAACCACAGGAATTGTTAAACCTCTTGTCGGTTTTAAACCAGAAACCGGTGTGGAAAACGAAGAAAAATACGTAAAAATTGAGGAATCCCATGTTAGAGCGACGCGATAAAGAGATCACGGATTTAAAAAGACGTGTAGCCAATATGGTAGTGGTTGGAAAAATTAGCCATGTTGACCATAAAAATGCACGCTATCGGGTAAAGAGTGGCAATCTTGTCAGTGATTGGATTCCAGATACACAAGCCCGTGCCGGTAAAACCTGTTCTTATGAAGGACGTGATGTTGGAGAGCAAGTCGTTGTCGTCTCTTCCTCTGGCGATTTATCACAAGGGATAATTGTTGGTTCACTTCACACCGATGCGAACCAAGCCGCCGATCAAGGCAATATCCATAAAACGCTTTATCCAGATGGCACTACCGTTGAATATGATGATAAACAAAACAGCTATACCCTTAATCTCACATCAGGAGGAAAGTTTAGTCTCACGATTTCTGATGGCGTATCGATAAAAGGTGATGGCAAGAAATTAGAGCTGCAAGCACCAGAAGGCATCAAAATTACCACACAAGGTGATCTGAATTTAAACGCAGAAAAAGCCATTGCTCTGAAAGCAGGCAGGGGAATTTCACTCCATGCGGATGATGGCATTGCTCTTCATTCTAGTGACTTAAAGCATAATGGCACCAATGTAGGAGCAACCCATGTTCATGGGGGTGTTTCTCCTGGTGGCGCTATGACAGGAGGTCCAAAATGAATAGTGGAATGGACCGCACAACAGGAAAGCCTCTCTCTGGTATTGATCATTTGCGCCAATCAATTCTTGATATTTTAACAACACGGATTGGCACACGGGTGATGCGGCGCAATTATGGTTCACGTGTTGGAGAACTCATTGATGCACCAGCCAATAACGCCTTTGCCGTTGCCCTTTATGCCGCCGTTGCCGAGGCTTTAGACAAGTGGGAACCACGTTTTAAACTGAAAAAAATTGATTTTAAAAGGGGTGATGATGGAAAAGTATCCTTATCCTTTGCTGGCATTTACTTACCATCAGGCAAGCCCATTACCATGGAAGGAATATTGATACAATGAAGAACCTTGCCAATCCCGAAATCATCTCAGAACTTTCCTTTGAAGAA
>NZ_LR607235.1:0-11155 GCF_902162175.1 Bartonella saheliensis | reverse complement strand
GCTTCGTTTAATCTCTTTTTGAAGATTCTCAAAAGACGTTCCTACACCAGAAAAAGCGGCAACTACACTATCATAGCTTGCTTCTTCAACGGCACTGCTATCTTCTTTCACTGTCTTAACTTTGAAGATAGGCGCTTTCCATTCTCCATTCTCATAGCTGCCTTCACCACCTAAAGACTTTGCAACACTGCTCCCTAGAGTATGAAGCTGATTACCCGCTACAGCATCGCTTGAAGTTGCACTAATCTCTCCATTGGAAAGAGACGTAATCTTGCTACTTGTTTTGTTATTTTCTTTCCCGTGCGTTGCTACAAAAGCGCCTTGCGTCTTATCCCACAACAAGGCATCATCTTGAATAATAGTAATGTCTTTTTCAATCTCTTTGGTAATTTCATCCTTAATATGCGCGAATTTATCTTTAACTTTCTCAAATGAATCACCAACACCAGCAAAAGCAGCCGCAACATTGTCATAACTTGAGTCAGCAACATCGCCATCTTCTTTGAAGGTCTTAACTGTGAATGTAGGAGCATCCCATGTGCCATTTTCATAACCAGCATTACCACCTAAGGTCTTCGCAACACTGCTCCCTAGAGTATGAAGCTGGTTACCCGTCACAGCATCATGAGAACCCTCAATAATCTTACCATCCGCAACATTATGGAGTGCCGTGAGGGTTTTATCTTTGCCGCCAAACGTTACATTCGCATAATCAACACTGCCACTTACATCATCTCTTTTATCATAATGCACAACCGCTGAATCTTCTGACTGAAGATGATTAATCTGATTAGTTATCTCATTTTTGATATTCGTGAATGAATTACCAACTCCACTCAAAGCTTCCGCTACATTGGTATAGTTCTTCTCTTCAGAGTTACCATCCTTTTTAACAGTGTTAACCTTAAAACTAGGTGCTTTCCATTCTCCATTCTCATAGCTGCCTTCACCACCTAAAGACTTTGCAACACTGCTCCCTAGAGTATGAAGCTGGTTACCCGCTACTGCATCACTCGAAGTTGCACTAACCTCTCCATTGGAAAGGTACTTAATCTTGCTACTTGCTTTGCCTTCACCATGCTGTGCTACAAACGCATTATCAGATTCACTCCATAACAGAGCATTCTGCTTTATATTTTCTGTAACCTGTGTATTGCTTTGTTTAATCTCTTTTTGAAGATTCTCAAAAGACGTTCCTACACCAGAAAAAGCGGCAACTACACTATCATAGTTTGTTTCTTCAACGGCACTGCTATCTTCTTTCACTGTCTTAACTTTGAAGCTAGGCGCTTTCCATTCTCCATTCTCATAGCTACCTTCACCACCTAAAGACTTCGCAACCCCTGCACCCAATTTATAAAGCTGATTACCCGTGACAGCATCACTTGAAGTTGCATTAATCTCTCCATTAGCAAGAGACGTAATCTTGCTGCTCACTCTGTTTTCTTCTTTGCCATGCTGCGCTACAAAGGCATTATCTTTAGCGCTCCAGTTCAAAGAATCGCTCTTCTCACTAGCAATTTCTTTGCTAATCTCATTCCTAATGTTTGCGATAGAACTACCAACACCAGCAAAAGCAGCCGCAACATTGTCATAACTCGAGTCAGCAACATCACCATCTTCTTTGAAGGTCTTGACCGTGAATGTAGGAGCATTCCATGTGCCATTTTCATAACCAGCATTACCACCTAAAGTCTTCGCAACACTGCTCCCTAGAGTATGAAGCTGATTCCCTGCTACAGCATCACTTGAAGTTGCACTAACCTCTCCATTGGAAAGGAATTTAATTTTGCTGGTTGTTTCTGCTCCTTCTTTTCCATGCTGCGCTACAAAAGCATTCTCTTTATTGCTCCATAGCAAAGCATCGCCTTTAACTTCTTTATTAATATTGTCTAATTTTTTATTAAAATCATTAACAACATTAGTTAGATGTGTGTTCACATTTGTGAAGTTCGTATCAATACCTGCAAAAGCAGAGCCTACATTATTATAGTCAACTGCTTGTCCTTCCGTTCCATCTTCTTTGTAACTTTTAAGCCTGTAAGTCGGTGCCGTCCATGTGCCATTCTCATAACCAGCATTACCGCCTAAAGACTTTGCAACACTGCTTCCTAGAGCATGAAGCTGATTACCCGCTACGGCATCACTTGAAGTGGCACTAATCTCTCCATTGGCAAGAGACGTAATCTTGCTGCTCACTCTGTTTTCTTCTTTGCCATGCTGCGCTACAAAAGCATTATCTTTAGCGCTCCAGTTCAAAGAATCGCTCTTTTCACCAGCAATTTCTTTGCTAATCTCATTCCTAATGTTTGCGATAGAACTACCAACACCAGCAAAAGCAGCCGCAACATTGTCATAACTCGAGTCAGCAACACCGCCATCTTCTTTGAAGGTCTTAAACTTAAAAGTTGGACCCTTTGAGTTACCATCTCCAAAATCAGCACCACCACCAAAATACCTAGCCATATTGGTACCAACCATATATAGCTGGCTGCCATTCACAGCATCGGTTGAATTTTGTGTTAAAGATCCATTTGCAACAAATTTGATGCGGCTTGCTCTTCTGTTTTCTCCTTCGCCGTGCATAGCATTAAAGGCTTGATCAGTTTCACTCCACAATAAAGCATCGCCTTGCACTTTATTAACCACATTATTAACCTGTTCAGTCAATTTATTCTGGACATTCAAGATAGAAGTACCAACCCCAGTCAAAGCACTAGAAACATCATTATAAACCTGATCGTTAGATCCACCATAAGTATCGAAGGTCTTGACCGTGAATGTCGGAGCGGTCCATGTGCCATTCTCATAACTAGCATTACCACCGAAAGACGTAGTAACAGCAGTGCCTAGTGAATAAAGTTGGGAACCATTAACTGCCTGAGTGGACTTTGCTGAGAGCTTACCAGCAGCAAGATTAAAAATAATCCGAGCTTTCTTTTCACTATTCATAATATTTATTTTTGTTAATGGTGAATTAAGAGCAATAGTTACCGCCTTTTTTCCATCCTCATCCCCATCCCCATCCTCATCCCCATCTTCATCCCCGCGAACTAATCCACGAGATAAACTTCTTATAAAAGGAAGGCTGTTTACATTCTCATGCCGATCATTCCTCTGAGAGAGATTTTTTGGTTTTTCTCCCATAATAGAGGGAGCCTTTATCTCAATAATCTGACGCTTCAAATTTGTGAAAGAACTATTAACGCTAGAAAATGCATCTACTCCATTCTTAAAACCTTCTCTCCCCGCGAATGCAATATCAAAAGCAGCTTTAATCTGAAACTTGAGCTTAGATCTTAAGTTTTTGGAGGCCTCTTCACCCCCTATAAATGCAAAGCCACTCTCTGTATACAATTTACTGCCAACTATATCGCTTGGTGGAATAGCTTTAAGCATATTTGTACCACCATTCAAATCGTTTGATATGTTATTGAAAGTTTGAGAATGAGCAGAAACAGGAGAAATATTTGATAAAAATATAATCACCAAAGCCAATGAAAGCGCTTTCATAAAAAGTGATCGATAAAACGAGAAAGAATTTTTAAAATCACTCACCACTTGCGCTTTTGATGTGGTATATAATTTTCTCATAACAAATTCTCCAAATAAGAAAAACATATTGAGAACATTAAAAAACCATATTTCAGTATTAGGGACGGTTCAGGGATGTATTTTTTGCTTGTTCTCTGTAAGGTTTGTTGTTTTCGCAGAAGCGGACAGATGTGATTTAAACTTCGCTAAGGGTGTGATTGATGTTGATTGATAATTTCGTTAATGAGGTTTTCTACTTTTAAGCAGAGTGTTCTTTTGGAAAAGATTTCCTGACTTTGAGTGTGGAAAAAATGGAAAAGATATATTTCCACGCTTTTGGGGGGCGTGTAATTTATGGTTTTTGAGGTAAAAGAGCTCATTTTATGCACTGGAAAAGCAATAAGTTTTTATTGCGAAAAGAGTTAGGTTGTTGAGAGTGTTTTTGGTGAAATCGTTGCACTTTTCTTATAAGAATGTGCAATGTACTCTTGGATCCTAGAGCTTTCTCGCGAAGAACTTTAAAATGAGATGATAGTGGTTTTGTGGTTTTTTCATAATTTCTCGCACCTCCCCTTGCGATAGTTCTCTTCTGTTTTTACCAGAATGAGTCTTAATTTAGGACCATTCTATCTTTTTATAGACTATTAAGACAAATAGCAAGAAGAAAATGAATTTAATTATTTTACAGAATGAGTCTTTCCGATTTCGGCAATCGTGAAAGGTCTTTATCATGCAAAATTCGTGGCTTCATTGCATAGGTTAGAGACTTAATAGAGAGGTTCTATTTCATAGTTTGTTTTAGGCACCCTGTTTTGAGCAAAATGAGTCTTACTCATCATTGTGCTTGCTGTATGACTTATGATTGCTTCTGTTGTGTACAGAGCAAAAACAATAGTAAATGGGATTTTTGATTTTTTATAACGTATCCCCCCAATGGATATTTTTTCTCAATGAAACTGTAGACCGTACATTTTTTAAATAGTGCGTAATTATGCATTCTATTCATTTATATGAAAGTATTACTCTGCATTTGTAAAATTTTTGTTAAAGCGCTTTGTTTCTCATTAAAATCGATTTCACTAAGCGTATTATGAATATTTTACAATTATACTTATGGCTTTCTCTGTAAAATATTCTTTCTCTATACTATAAAATTTCACCCTTGCCTCCTCAGACAAGGGTGAAAATGCAGTTAAATTGTAGTTTACGTATTCTCTGGTGTTATTTTAATTTCAGAGTTATTCCACCCCCTATACCCCACTGACCTCCGGCACTGGTTGCTGATAGATTAGAACGAATCTTGCCATCTTCAGACGTATAACCTGCACCAATAGCAAAGGCAGATTGGCCACGCCACAAACCACCAGCAAATGAAAGACTCAAAGATCCTGGATCGTCGAAGTAACGTAAGTTAGATGCTGCTAAACCAATCGCTGCTGCTTGTCTAGCCTCTTTACGCACATTCTTCATTTCATAACTTAAAGCTTCAAACTTCTTATCCGTGTAGGCGTTCGCCTTGTTAACGCTATCATTGATAAGATTACCAACTTTCTTGTCCGTATACTCGTTCGCATCTTTAAGAACAATCTTCATCTGCTCATTGGTATAATTATATAACTGACCACCATTCACTGCTTTCTTAGAATCTGCTTCAATTTTAGCACCCGCTACATTGTCTATCAAAACAGGTTCACTTTCATTTCCACCTACTAACTTGATGCTATTGGTTTTCTTTCCGTCTTTGACATCATAGCTAACCGCAACATCTACCTTTTTTTCAACTTCTGTTACCTTGTTTTCAACTTCTGTTACTTTGTTTTTAACTTCTGTTACTTTGTTTTCAACTGCCTCATTCATCTTCGAAAGCTGTCCACCATTAACCGCATCTTTGGAACCTTCTGCAATCGTACCATCGGCTACATTGGTAATCTTACTTGGCGTTCCATTATGGCTAGCGTCATAGGCTCCTGTTTTTTCATCCCATGGAAAACCATTAGAGGATCCGTTAGAGTTTACATTTTTCTCAACCTTACTAAGGCGATTGTCGATAATGGACAGAGTCTGATTCATACCAGCAAAAGCAGAGGCGACACTACCATATGACGTCTCTGAAAGACTACCGTCTTTGAATTGGTTTACCATAAATGTAGGAGCTTGCCATTCTCCCTTTTCATTATACCCAGCACCACCGCCAAAATAAGTAGCAATCTGTTTGGTCATCTCATAAATCTGAGCACCATTGATTGCGTCAGTTGAGTTTGCAGAAATACCACCAGCAGAAAGACCAAACAAACGCCGGTTTTCATTTTTACTATTTATAAAACTCACTTGTTTTGAAGGCGAGTCATGAGCAATAGGTGTCGTATCCGCATCCCCATCTGCCCTCTCATTGAGAGCTCTAGGTGACATTCTCGTAAGAGGTGACATTCTCCCAAAAGGAAAGTCTTCGCTAATAAGAGCACTTTTTTCACCTACACCGTTCATAACCCGTTCATTCAAACCCATGAAAGTATTATTAATGCCAGCAAATGCAGCCGCGACACTCTTATACTCGTGCTCAGTCTCATTACCATACTTATCAAAGTCTTTAATTGTAAAAGTAGGATTTAACCATTTTCCCTCTTGATCAAATCCAGCTCCACCGCCCAAATAACTTGCAAATGTCTGAGCCATAAAATAAAGTTGAGCACCATTTACTGCTTCGTCCGATGTTTTTGTAAAGGCCCCTCCCTTAACACCAGAGAGAACTCGTAGGGTACCCATTTTGTTTGCAATATCTATTTTTTTGCCATTTACTATTCCACCAATGGTAATAAGCCCGGTGCTATCTTGCTTAACAAGAAGATCCCCTTTCACATTTTTGATCTTTTGATTAAGATTTATAAAAGAACTACTTACACCAGAAAGTGCATCCGCAACATTTTCATAGCGCATGTCAGCCTCACTACCATTCTCGCTCAAGACTTTAACTGTAAAAGTAGGAGCAATCCAGTGGCCATCTTTATCATATCCAGCATCACGACTAAAATAGCTAGCAACTTCATTATTTATCGTATGAAATTGAGAACCATTTATTGCATCTGTCGATGTTGCTGTAATCGAGCCAGCATTAACACCAGAGAGAACTCGTGGAGTACCATCACTGTTTGCAATACTTACTCCCGTTCCACCTACTTTTCCACCAATGGCAATAAGCCCGGTGCTATCTTGCTTAACAAGGCTATCACCCGCCACATTGGTTGCTACATTTTCAATCTTTTGATCAAGATTCTCAAAAGAAGTATTCACACCAGTAAATGCATCTGCAACATTCTGATATTTCTTGTCAGCTCCATGGCCATCCTTATCAAAGACTTTAACCATAAAAGTAGGAGCACTCCAGTTGCCGTCCTTATAGTCAGCTCCACCCCCAAAATAGCTAGCAACTGTATTGCTCATCGAATAAAATTGGGAACCATTTATTGCATCTGTCGATCTTGCTGTAATCGAACCAGCATTAACACCGGAAAGAGTCCGTGCCGCATTATCAGTGTTTGCAATACTTACTCTCGTTCCACTTACTTTTCTACCAATGGTAATAAGCCCAGCGCTATTTTGCTTAACAAGAGTATCATCTTTCACATTTGTGATCGTTTGATTAAGATTTATAAAAGAATTACCTACATCAGAAAGTGCATCCGCAACATTTTCATAGCGCCTCTCAGTCTCATTACCATTCTCGTTCAAGACTTTAACCGTAAATGTAGGAGCAATCCAGCGGCCATCTTTATCATATCCAGCATCACGACTAAAATAGCTAGCAAGTTCATTGCTCATCATATAGAATTGAGAACCATTGATTGCATCCGTCGATGTCATTGTAATCGAGCCAGCATCAATACCGGAAAGAGTCCGCGCCCCATTACCACCGTTTGCAATACTTACTCTCGTTCCACTTACTTCTCCACCAATGGTAATAAGCCCAGTATTATCTTGCTTAACAAGACTATTACCCGCCACATTGGTTGCTACATTTTCAATCTTTTTATCAAGATTCACAAAAGAAGTATTCACGCCAGTAAATGCATCGGCAACATTCTGATACTCCTTGTCAGCTCCATGACCATCCTTACCAAAGACTTTAACCATAAATGTAGGAGCACTCCAGTTGCCGTCCTTATAGTCAGCTCCCCCCCCAAAATAGCTAGCAACTGTATTGTTCATTGAATAAAGTTGGGAACCATTGATCGCATCCGTCGATATTGCTGTAATCGAGCCAGCATTAACACCGGAAAGAGTCCGTGCCGCATTATCAGTGTTTGCAATACTTACTCTCGTTCCACTTACTTCTCCACCAATGGTAATAAGCCCGGTGCTATCTTGCTTAACAAGACTATTACCCGCTACATTGGTCGCTACATTCTCAATCTTTTGATCAAGATTCACAAAAGAAGCATTCACGCCAGTAAATGCATCGGCAACATTCTGATACTCCTTGTCAGCTCCACTGCCATCCTTAGCAAAGACTTTAACCGTAAACGTAGGAGCACTCCAGTTGCCATCTTTATCATATCCAGCTCCACCGCCGAAATAGCCTGCAACGACATTGCTCATTGAATAAAGTTGGGAACCATTGATCGCATCCGTCGATGTTGCTGTAATCGAGCCAGCATTAACACCGGAAAGAGTCCGTGCCGCATTATCAGTGTTTGCAACACTTACTCTCGTTCCACCTACTTTTCCACCAATGGTAATAAGCCCGGTGCTATCTTGCTTAACAAGACTATCACCCGCAACATTGGTCATCACATTCTCAATCTTTTTATCAAGATTCGCAAAAGAAGTGTTCACGCCAGTAAATGCATCGGCAACATTCTTATACTCCTTGTCAGCTCCATTGCCATCTTTATCAAAGACTTTAACCGTAAACGTAGGAGCACTCCATTTTCCATCTTTATAGTTAGCACCACCCCCAAAAGACTTCACGACTGCAGTGCCTAGTGAATAAAGCTGAGAACCATTGACTGCCTGATCCGATGTTGAATCAATCATACCATTACGAACACCCGTAATAAGCCGCGCTTTATGAAACTTATTTGCAATATCTATTGCAGAGCCATCTCTCTGCGCACCTATTGTAATAGTCCCTGCAGAATTTTGCTTAACAAGCATATCAGACAAGATATTTTCAAATTGCTTATCAATGTCCTTCTTCCATGCTCCCCACCCTATAAACACAGTATCAAAAGCATTTTTAATCTTTTTATCAAGATTCGCAAAAGAATCGTTTACGCCAACAAATGCAGCTGCGACACTATTATAATTCTTGTCAACTCCATTACCATTTTGATCAAAGGCCTTAACCATAAAAGTAGGAGATATCCAATTTCCATTTTTATCATATCCAGCCCCGCCTCCAAAAGACCTCGCTACCCCAGTGCCCAGTGAATAAAGCTGGGAACCATTGACTGCTTGATCCGATGTCGGACCAAGCACAGCATTACGGACACCCGTAATAAGCCGCGCTTCATGAAACTTATTTGCAATATCTATTACAGAACCATCTCTCTGCGCACCAATTGTAATAGTCCCTACAGCATTTTGCTGAACAAACTGATCTAAAAGCAATTTATTAAATTTATTATTAATAGTCGTGTTAACTTCATTCTTCCAACGCGCAAAAGCACTTCCCACACCGGCAAACGCTGAGCCAACATCTCTATACACCTTACCGTCAATTATATAAACTGGTGCAATGCTTTTACGTATATCTGCACCACCACCAAAATAAGTTGCGACATTACCCCAAAGATCACAAGCAGAAACAGGAGAAGCATTTGATAAAAAGATTGCTACTGAAGCCAATGAAAGCGTTTTAATAAAAGAGAACCCATAAGGCGAACAAGAATTTTTTAAATGACTCGCTGTTGGCATTTTTGATGTAGTATATATTTTTTTCATAATAACTCCTCCAAGTAATAAAAACATTCAAAAGACATACTCTGGCGCTAGAAGCATTCAGAGGGTCTTTTTTTATAAAAGATTAGGGTTGTCATAACGGGACAAAGGACTATCTAAAGGCTCAATGAGATTGTGATTGACATTGATTGACAATCCAGATAATGGAAATTGTCTTTCCAGCTTTAGGGAGTTTTTTTTGCAAAAAATCCCTCGGGTTTTGGTGTGAAAAAAATGAGAATATTGAAGAGACATATTTTTTCGCTTATTTAGATACTATACTTCGTAAGCAATAAAGGATGTTCATTGCAAAGAAGGATTGGATGTTTTCTGAGTTGGGATGTTTACCGTGAGGTTATTGCGCTTTTTGTAAGAATAAGCGAAATATCCGTAACTCTAGAGTTTTATCTCTTCAAATTCTGTGGAATAGATTTATAGTGATTGAATGATTTTATCATAATTGCTTCCCCGCGTTTTACAAAATCGTTTCTTAACGATTCTTTTACTTTTTATATAATATTAAGAAAGATAGCAATAAAAAAATGAAGTTAAGTATTTTTCATAAAATAATTCTAGAATTTAGAGCCTCATTATTTGCTCTGTAGATGTTAGAAATACTTATACATTGTTGTGCTTTAGACTAACGTTGTTTTGATTAATAAATTTGTACTCACTCATTACCGCTGCTGCATACAGAAATAATTAAAATAGTCAAAAATAAAATTTTTGAGTAATTTTAATAAAAATATATCACTGTGGTTTCTTGCGCGCCTTCTTGTAAAAAATTATATAATATATTGCTCTTTAGATTACGGTTTACAGCTATGTTCAATAGTTATGTTAACCTCGATATTATTATAGCTTACATTGCGCACCGCTAAAGTAGCGGTTATAATTTATTTTTCTTCTTTTTTAATATCCTCAATATCATCATTCAACACTTAAAATTATATATTTGTATAAGATTTGCTATCATTAACGATATCTCTGTTCACTTGTATACTTTTTGCATCTTCAAGAACAATATTCATCTGTTGCTCGATGCTCATCATGCAACAACTAACCAGCCCTCTACTGCTTCTGTCAAATTTGCGTAAAATACACTACTCTCCACGGCTTTCCTCTTTCGCTTATTTTCAGCATCGATGCTGACAATTATTATTTGTGGGAATCGTCCTTTTAAGAGCGCAATAGTCTTCGCTCCTGTCTTGAATAGACAGGAGCGGTTTTAAAAATAATAGTAATGCATTTTATTAATTTAGCGTGAAGCTTAATCCTACGCCCACACCCCAGCGACCTCCAGCACTTGTAACCGAGAGACTAGAGCGAGTGTTTCCATCTTCAGATGTATAACCAGCTCCGATAGCAAATGCAGATTGATTGAGCCATACACCAGCACCAAGTGCAACACTTAACTTTCCTGGTGTATCATTGTAACGTAAGTTAGACGTTGCCAAACCAATCGCTGCTGCTTGCCTTGCTTCCTTGCGAACATCCTCAATGGCATAATTTAACGTCTCAAACTTCATATCCGTATAGGCTTTGGACTCATTAACTCCATTGCTTACCAAATCATTGACGTGCTCATCCGTATATTTCTTCGCATCTTCAAGAACTATCTTCATCTGTTGATCCGTGTAATCATGCAATTGACCTCCAGTAACAGCCTCTTTCGAGCCACTTT
>NZ_LR607234.1:0-11706 GCF_902162175.1 Bartonella saheliensis | reverse complement strand
ACTTAATAGTTTTTTGTAGGGATTATCGTTATAATAACGTTTTCATTTGCATTGTGATTATGAAAGCCTGCTTTTTTTACACGTGCTTTATAGCTGTTATTTGCTTTATAGCCACCGCATTATTTTTCATTTTCATAAGAGAAAGGATAATTGCGATTTATAGTCTGTTATGAAAACATCTAAAGAGAGATTGATAACTATAGAGATTAGCAAAATCCCTTTTAATAGACTTTTGTCAGTTTTGTCAGTTATTTTTAGACCCTATAGTGTTTTTTTAAAATGAGATAAAATTAAAATCATTATATTTCAATATGTTAGTATTTTAATGATACAACTTATATCGACAATACAACCATAAATTCAACTCATAATATATATTTGTCAGTTATCTGTCAGTAAATTGAACCGACAAAAGTAATCATTTTAGTGAATGATTAAACCACGTCTTTAGAAAACATGTGATCTTTTAAAGCCTTCAAAAGACAGTTTATAATGATAAAAATGCTATCAAAATCATTATGGTTATGAGTTTTGGAGGGGTTTTGAGTTTTGACGGTTGCTGCTTTTAGATAAAAAAATAGTAAAAAATAAAAACGTTATATTTCAATATGTTAATATTTTACAGATCTTTAAAAAACAACCAATATTGATAACACAACCTATGAATTCAACTAATAATATACGTTTTGTAGGGGTTTTGACAATTTTTGCACCGTCAAAACCTATAAGCAAAATGAATATACATAACTCTCTTTAAACAAGGCTTTTAAAAAGGATAAAGCTATTATTTGAGATTACGGTATAATCTCTTAAAGGCAATCCAAATAAATCTTATCTTGTTTAAAAGGGGATTTCTTATAAGTCTTAAAGCAATCCAAAGTAGAGTGTTTAAAAGTGCAAATGCTCTTTTTTTAGAATAACGCATAATAAATTATTCCTTTTAAGATTATAGGTAATCACTCACAAAAGAGGTATAGCTATATTCTATACCCCTTATGAGATTAGCATGCCCATTATGTGAGCATGCTTTATAGGCTTATTCAGTTTCTCTTATTTCTAATTTTGGTAAGTTCTTAACAATCTTCATTGTTTCTAAACTTACAGTAATAACCCTTTGAAACAATTCTAGAGGGTAGGCAGGGTTACCCACTGTCTCAATAGCATAGCGATTAGCATCATTCACAATACCACTCTTTTTATCAGTCTTAACGCATTGACGCCCCATAACCCATTCAAGAGCAGGCTTGCCATTGACTACATACTCATAAGCTTCAAGAGGAATGTCTGTTATGATGATGTTGCTGTTATAAATAACAGTCGATTTATCCTTTTCCTTACTATCCTTAATTTTTGCGAATTTCATTTCATTCACGTAATAAAACTTTTCTGGATTAGAGATATCAGTCTGTTTTGGATTACCTTTTTTAAATGTAACTGAATAAGGTTCCACATCTTCATAATTCACGTGCAAATGACCGAGTTCACGACCTGCTGTAACAAATTTCCAAAAATCATCAGCAGTTTTTACACAAGGGATACGAGGCAATTCCTTGCATAAATTATCAGCATAACGAGCGCGATAATCTTCTGAATGTAAAATTCCGTAAACATAATAGAACAGATCATCTTTAGTTATGGTTTCAGTAGGATAAGCAGCTTTAAAATGTTCTAATCCCTCATCTGTAATGGCATCACGCCTCTGTAAACCAGCTGTTTTGTTTTGCTCTGTAGCATTTGCAAATAAATGGGATTGTTTTTCACTTTTACTTTTTGAAACCGGAGTGTCTTCGTAAATATAGCGTGGAAAGCATTGTCCATTTTCTATCACCTGAAGATCAGATACGGTCTTAATCATAAGTACAGAAAAGCCACATCTCGCTCCTATACCTGTAAGTTGTATTACCTTATTTTCAACTGCTTTTCCCGTAGGGAATATACGTAGCATTTGATAAACGCCATCATTGAGATCCCTATTATAATAAAGCCACTGTTGTGTAAAAGGACGATACAAGCTTTTCGTAAGGTAATCTTTTTTAAAATTGAAAGATTTTCCCTTTAGCAAGTCTCTTTTGGCATTATGACTCCAACTGATTTTACTTTCATCTGAGTTTACGAAATTATTTACAACATCAGCACGTAACTTATGATCAGCATGTAAATAACTATTATTAAAACGTTCAACTTCACTATTATAGAACGTAATCATATTACGCATTTTTTTCTCTAAAACTTCACGGCTTGAGTTATATGTCCACGCATCACGGCTTGTCATAATCCCACGAGAGAACATTGCAAATAATTTTTTATCATGACTTTTCTTATCACCTGTGGCTAGGAATGTTTTGAAACTGTCATTACGTTGATTAATCCAATCCCCATGTTCATCTGGTGTAATTATTTGCCAAGCATTTTCACGTGTAATGCCCTCAATACTACCAAAATACTCAAGAGCTGTAAGCTTTTCTTTTGTCGTGAGATCATTACCAATGTCATGATAGTAAATTTTACACTCTCCAGAAACATTGGGATTTTTGATAAATAGTGTGACAGCAATGCCAGTCATACTACCATTACCAAAAATATTCTCACCTTCTTTGGCATGTCCATTACTTAACATATTTTTGCGAAGATCTCCCCGCAAATTAAGCACGTAAATACTCGTAAATTCTTTGGCTAAAGATTTCCGTAAGCTGTCCATAGTTGGCTTTTCTACGTAACCAGAACCAGAAACAAAACCAATTACTCCAGCATTATCAATACGGTCACTAGCCCAACGAATAGCACGGATATAACTATCATAAAGACTTCGTATATTCGTGACTTTAGATTGAGCGGCATAAGTCTCACGAATACGGTCATCTAATAGAGGATAAGGGGTATTTTTTGCATTGTTGTTTTCGTTTTTTTGTCCTACCGAATAAGGAGGGTTACCAAAGATAACTTTGATATTCAGTTTCTTTTGATGTTCCAAATATTCACTGTTTTCTTTAAACAATTTTTGTAGCAGGTTTTTCTCTTCAAGCATCCGAAACGTATCAGTCAAACCAATATGTTTGAAAGGAATGTAGTCACCTTTCATAAGACTATGATAGGTCGATTCAATATTAATGGCTGCTATGTAATAGGCTAAGAGAACAATCTCATTGGCATGGATATCATGACGGAATTTATATTCCATATCCTCTGGTTTTATGAGATTGGATTGTAACAACCGTGTGATAAAGGTACCAGTACCCGTAAAGGGGTCAAGAATAGAAACACCACGTGATCCTAGGCTTTTTCCAAATTCATTGCGTAAGACATCATCAACAGAGTGAATGATAAAATCCACAACCTCCACGGGGGTATAAACAATCCCAAGCCTATCCGTGGTTTTCTTAAATGCTTTGGCAAAAAAGTCTTCATAAAGTTTAATAATAAGGTTTTGTCTTGCTTGTGGTTCGGTAATCCCAGAGGCACGGAATTTTACGCTGTTATAAAATGCTTGTAATTCCTTCGATTCTTGCTTGATATTGGTTTTATCCAACTCAGCTAAGATCTTTTCCATCGCTTGTGAGATGCTATTATTCTGTACAAATTTATTGCCTTCAAACAAAGCTTCAAACACGGGGCGCGTTACAAGATGTTGCCCTAACATCTCAAGCGCTTCCTCTTGCGTAATACTGTCGTTTAAATTACTCTTTAATTCCTTATGAAAGCTTTCAAAGGCATAATAGGCTTTACTGGTTTTATCAGAAAGTATATCTTTAAGATGATTGATATGGTTTTGCGCAATCTCAGCAACATTGTTCGCCCAGATGCCCCAATAATCAGATAAGGTTGTTCTTTTAATCAGAAGGGTTCTTAGAGCATTAGGAAACGCCATCACAAAATTGAAACGCCCTTGACCGTCATGGGGGTTAAAAGATTTCCGCAGTGGATAGACATTCCCCGCACTTGTACTTTCTGGTTTTGCATGAAGGGGGATATCATCAACAACCGTCGTGACATTCTCTAAGTCAATATTTTGAGAAACCGTAACAATATCTATGATGTGGCTTACATCTTGCCCTAAATTCATTTGGTTAAGCGTTTTGCTAAAATTCTCATCATGGGAAAGCAAAGCATTGAGAACTTGCCAAACAACACTGTATTTTTTATTGTTTTTTAAGGCTTGTTCGGGGGGGATACCAGCCGGTACCCCAACGGGTAAAATGATATAGCCTCTTTTCTTGCCCGGAGCACGACGCATCACACGTCCCACCGCTTGGATTACATCTACTTGGCTTTTACGCGGGTGTAAAAACATTACCGCATCGAGAGTAGGAACATCCACTCCTTCAGATAAACAGCGCACATTGGTGAGTACACGACACGTATTTTCCCCCGCATTCTCTTCAAGCCAATCAAGTTTTCTTGTACGCTCTTTTGCACCATCCTTGCCATCAATATGATCCACTTGACAGATAAGAGGGGGCGTATCGGGGTGGTTCTTATAAAGTCTCTTGAAAATCCTCTTAACACCCTTCCCATGGAATGTATCACGGATACGTTTAGAGGTTTGGATATCTTTACAAAAAGCCAAAGCCCGACGCATGGGCGCTGTATCATCTCCAAGATCAACCTTGACATCCATTTTGGTCAAAGCTTGATAACAGCCAACAATCTTTGTTCTGTCATCGAGAGTAAGTTCATAATCTTTACTTGTGGTTGGTAACTCTATGGTTTTACTAATTTCTCCCTCATCAACGCCCAAAACAATAATCTTATAAGGGGTTAAAAGTTCATTCTTGACCGCATCGGTAAAACTATAGGTATAAAGAACTTTTCCATAAACGGTTTCATCATCCATAGACGCCAGAACGGCATTCACCTCATCAGCACGTTTTTTGGCTGTATCACTAAAGATACGAGGCGTTGCTGTCATATACAGACGTTTGTGACCTCGAATAATACTGTTGTTATGAACCTTAACAAACTCAGATTCACTCTCATCGCTTCCTAATGTTGCACCCGTGGTTCTATGGGCTTCATCACAAATAATCAAATCAAAGGCTGCTAATCCATGATCCTTTTGTGCATCAGCAATCACTTGAATAGATTGATAGGTAGCAAAAATGACAACCATAGCATGGGGTGAAAACTTTCCTACTTTCTCTACAAGCTCTTGTGCATTGGTTGTTGCCGGTAAAGCTAAATCAGATGCCGATAATTCACTATCATCTTCTTGGGCTTTACGACGTTTGCCGATTTGCCTATCCGAACACACCGCAAAGGAACGCAAGGGCACTTCTGTATCCAGTGTCCATTCACGGATTGTTTGTGACATCAAAGCAAGAGAGGGCACCAAGAACAATACATGCTTGCCTTGACCTGCTATGGTTTCTGCTATCTTAAGACTTGTGAATGTTTTACCCGTCCCACATGCCATAATCAGCTTGCCACGGTCTGCTTCTTTGAAACCTTCACAGACAGCTTTCAGTGCTTCTATCTGATGATCTAAAAGGCTTTTCTTTTTTCTCTCGTAAAGAACAATTTTGCCTGTCTTATCAAAGATCCCCCAATCAATTTGACTGTTTTCCATATCAAAGAGATGTATCCGATAAACCGGAACGGCTTGTCCTTCAATCATCGTATTGGCATTTTCGCTTAATTCACCTTCCGTGCTATCAATGAGAAGACGATATTTAAACCTGCTTTTGCCAGAGATAGCGATAAAGCTTTCAATATCATCTTGTGTAATCTGATGATTGGTCTCATGAAATGTACAACGAATAGCAACATATTCTTCTTGATCACGAACTTTTGCGACCAAATCAATATCAGTGTCTTTATCGCTTCCTTTCCACCCCTTTTCATCAGCGACTTCTCTATAAGTTTGAACCTTTTCATATTCCTGCTTTTGCAATGGGTCTTGTGTTAAATAAGCTATAACAAACTTTTCAAAAGCAGCTTGCTTATCCTCATCTGATATCGCTTGTTCACGATAAGATTGTAAAAGAGAGCGTAAAGAAACGTGTTCATGATCAGACTTAATAGATTGCAGCATATTACAACAGAACTCCATTTTGATATGAGAGGGTTAATTCTTATCAAAAGAATCAAAGTGAAGCTTATTAAATCCATTTTGAACGAAATGAGAAAAAATGCAGAAAAATGAGAAAAAACGGATAAATTTTTTCAAAAGAGTGTTTTTAAGGCACTTTATCCACAGCCTATAAGAGAGATAAGATCAGCAAAATAGTGGAATTTGCTTATCGTTTGACATGTTAATCAAGACAAATGCACTATGGGCTTTTAAAAAATCAGAATGATTATTTTGATAGGTTTTATGAGTGACTTTAACAAATAGGTTTTGACGGTGCAAAAATTGTCAAAACCCCTACAAAACGTATATTATTGATTGAATTTAGAGGTTGTATTATCAATATTGGTTGTTTTTTAAAGATCTGTAAAATATTAACATATTGAAATATAACGTTTTTATTTTTTACTATTTTTTTATCTAAAAGCAGCAACCGTCAAAACTCAAAACCCCTCCAAAACTTATAGAGGTTAGTTTTGGATAGTGTTGACACAAGATTTAAACGTTACTTTATAAAACAAAAACCCTCAAAGATCATTCGTGATATGTTGCTACGATAAGATCTTTGAAGGCTTTAAGGATAACAAATAAAATTATCAGAGTTTCATTGTTTTATGCTGTTGCTTTTGACTAAAGGATGCCATTCATAACGTATGCTAGGTCGACCGCCTTTAGAGCTATTATCACTTGCTATTTGACGAATATGATTAGAACGGCATAAAATCTCTAGAGCCTGCTTAACGACTTCATTGTCTTTTAAACATTTCCAATCACGCCTGTAAATATCGCGTGCAGTAAAAACATTTGGTAAATGATCACAACGCTCGATAATCAATTTTGCACAATCGTCTATAGAGGCATTCCCCGCCGCATAAAGCCTTTTGACATGGCTTAATAGATATTTTTCCCAACGCAAGGCTGTTTGAAGAGTATCTTTATTGATTTCAAAACGCCCCCCTTCGGTCAATTCAAAAATCAACGCAAGACTTGCTATGGTTTTTGGCATTTTTAAAAGATGTGATTGTAAGCTTTCTGAGTGAATGTCCCTCTTTATAGTTTCCTATTAAAGGAAAAAACAAAAAAGAAATAACACTAACCATTTCAGATTTTCATAATGAAAAAAACTTTTTAGTTTTTCTGTTAGTGATGAAAATGTATTTCAAACAATAATGAATATGTTTTCAATTAATTTAAGAGATCCACAATTACATTTTGAATACGAATTTGACATATACAAAGATGACTTTAGACCTAGCTAAATATTGCTATGAAGAATACAAACAGAACTAAGAAAAAGATGTGTGAATAAATTAATGTAAAAAGCTTTGTTATGAGTACGTTATTGAGTTAGAAATCTATGCCAATAGCTTTGGCTTGCATCTTTTCGTAGAGTTTTTGCATTGCCTTGATATTTTCTCTTCTCGCATCAATGATAGATTTTTCAATGTCTGTTAAACGCGCTTTGTCTAGATTTCCTAGCCTTGCATAATGGGATGCCATTGCTTGACGTGCTTCATCATAAGGCAAACTACCTTTTCGATTTTTAGATAGGCTATATCCCCTATTTATCGCATCATATTTCTCAGGATTGGAAACCAGTTTTATGTGGTCCTTAACAACATCTATTTCAGTTAATGCTGTTTTAAGGCTACTGGTCATAGCTTTGCTATTGGAATATCTAAATAAATCATTTTCTACAAGACCACGCTCCGTATCAATAAGTAACGACAAATCATCATTCTTTCCGATATTACGAATATGATTACATAAATCATTCCGTACACTATGTAATTTTTTAGTAATCAATGTCTCATCAAGACTTTTTACATAGTTACTTTCGCGGACAAAGATACGTTCCAATTCCTCAAATTCTTTAGAAATGATGACCTCCTATGATAACATCTTTATCTAACCAATCAGGACCATATTCTTTATCAGCATCTTTAGTAGAAAATCCCATATCACGGATAAATTGTGCTCCATGCCGCTTTTTAAGAAACAAAAGTGTATGTGCTGGAGGTTCAGTCATTGCCAACCATTCCCACGCCACTTTGCTATCGTTAGCACGGTCAGCCGCTTCTGATTCAGCAGTATAAATACAGTTTTGATCTAATCCACCTGCTCGTAATTCTTCACGCTCAGCATCGGTCATATAACTTTTGGGTAATTTCTTTTGCATAGGAAATTCCTTTCTGTAATTGTCTTAAAATATTAATCTAATGGTTAAATTTGATCAATTAAATTTCCTATGATTTTTTCAATTTGTTGTTTGAAATGAAAATAAGATAGCTGTTTTTATCTTTAATCATTTTGACTGTTTGTATCAAAGAAAATTATCGTGTTTTCTGATACTAAGATTACACTTAATTGACGATTTTTATTGAACATGACAAAATTTTACGCTTATTTACGTGTTTCTCGTGATTTGACAAGATACAGAAAATCAAAAACTTGGATTGTTAGGATATACTAACAAAAAAGATTTTTCTCCACTCCATATTAAAAGAGAAACTATCAATAGAAGAAAAGAGTGATGCAAACATAAGCTTGATACTTTAATCGAAAGAACAAAGCAGGGGAATTGTTATTGACACCTAAGTTTTCTCACATCGCAGATTTTTCTTTTAATATTTTAAAAAATTTTAAAGCCGCTAATTAGCATAGTTTATAAGATACGTTAATTTATTCAAGAGATAAGCTAGGCAATTGATCATCATGGGCTGGACAGCGGGCACTTCCATAATGCCCATGCCAAATCCCCCGCAAGGCATTTGTGATGCCCCGAGCATTCGTAAAAGACAACATGTTTTTTTATCCTATGAATATTGCACCATAGGACGGGATTTTGCTATTCATTATTTGAGTGAAAATGGAGAGCCTTGTCCGTCCTTACGTGACAAGGTTTTCTTTTATGCGACGTCGTTATAACGTTGCTGTTTTGCTTGCTCTATTACATTTAAAAGATCCGATTGTAACCAACGCGATAAAAAACCAAATTTTAAAGGTTTTGGTAAAGAGCCATTGGTCACATGACGGCGGAATGTTGAAACACTCATATGAAGCAATTTTGCACTTTCACGGTCTGTTAAAAGAATATCATTTTCTGTCATTTAAAATCCTTTCAAGAGTAAAAAAATGAAAACAAATCATGCCCATTTATTAAGCACATTTTGGTTGTTTTTTGAAGGTATTTTAATCATAGAAAACAATATATTATCATACATTTTCTGATGTGATAATTTATGAGTCTTATTGAGAAAGAATGAGAGAAGAGAGAGCAAGTTATCCACAGATAATGGGGTTATACACCCCATATCTTAAGCTTGACCTGTAACATAAGCCGCCCATTTATCCATATAAACACGGCGCTGTTCTAAATAATCAGTACGACGATAGGCACGTTCTACTTGCCCTCCGACCGTATGAGCTAGAATGGTTTCAGCGACCTCATAGGGGGCATCGGTTGTTTCAGCAAGCCAATCGCGTAAACTAGAGCGAAACCCATGCGGGCAGGCATCAAGTTTATTTTTTTTCATATATTTTGACATAACATTCTCAGCAAGGGGACTTCGACCGGAAAAAGACAGAATGAAATCACTTTTAGAGATACAACTGGCTTGTTCAATCACTTTTAGAGCTTCTAAAGATAGGGGTACGCGAAATTCTTTTGTTGTATCACGCCTTCCTTTCATATTCTCAGCAGGAATTGTCCATATATTTCCATCAACCTGATCCTTATGAATATAACGTAAGGAATGCGTACGAACGCCTGTCAAGATGAGCAAACGCAAAGCCAGTTGTGTTATAGCTGTTGTTTGGCAAAGTGTTTTATAAAAAGCGGGTATATCTCTCCAATCCATTGCTGGTCTATTAGTGATCTTATGACGTTGTTTACCTAAGAGAGCGCGTGCTTTTTCGGTTGCTTGTAAGTCAACATCTAAACCTAGTGCAGCCGCATGTTTGAGACAAAGTTTGAGACGCATCAATGCTGTCCGAGCAGCTCCAGCTTTTGTATGCCAAATAGGGGCAAGGGTATCGCGTATCTCTGTTTGCGTAATTTCTGAAACGGGTAAACAACCTAATTTAGGGAGAATATGAAGGCGTAAAGGTAAAAACCAAATTCCATCTTTCCCTTCCCCTTTTAATTCAGCTTTACGGCTTTCAAAAGCATCTAGTGCAATATCTTTTAAATAATGGAGATTGCTTATTGCTTCACGCTTTTGTTTATCGCGTTCTTTAATGGGGTCACGCCCCTCACGTAAAACAGAACGCCATCCTGTTGCCAATTCACGGGCTTGTTTTAAAGAAACATCTCTCAAAGCGCCCAATCCCATTTCGCGACGACGCCCGTGAAGGGTATAACGATAAATCCATTGAGCACCTCCATCTTTACGCTTATGAAGAAGCAAGCCGGCACCATCATTATATTTGCCAGCCCCCAATGTTGCGACAGACCTTGCATTAAGACGATTCATAAGAACCATTTTTACTCCTTTCTTATACAAATTTGATCCACACACTCATCCCACTTGTTATGTGCAAATGAGTGGTTTTGACTGATACAACATACACAGATTTGAAATGAGAGAATCCTACGTTATTCGAGACTCTCATTCAACATACAAAACAGTGAATTATCATTATAAATCAGTGTGTTGAACACGTGCTTTATAGCTGTTATCTGCTTTATAGCCACCGCATTATTTTTCATTTTCATAATAGAAATGATAAATAGGATAATTGCGATTTATAGCTTTTTATTAAAACATCTAGAGAAAGATTGATAACTATAGAGATTAGCAAAATCTCTTTGAATAGACTTTTGTCATTTTTGTCAGTTCTTTTTAGAGCCTATATTATTTTTTTTAAATGAGAGAAAATTAAAAGCACTATATTTCAATATGTTAGCATTTTAATGATACAACTTATATCGACAATACAACCTTAAATGCAACTGTATATATATTTGTCAGTTATCTGTCAGTAAATTGAACTGACAAAACTTAATGATTTTAGTGAGTGATTAAAACGTGCTTTATGAAAAGCATGTGAAAGTGAAAACTAATTACGTTATCAAAATCCTTTAATGAATTTTATCAGTCTACTTAAATGGATAAACTTATAATTTTAGAGAATGATTAAACCACGTCTTTAGAAAACATGTGATCCTTTAAAGCCTTTCAAAAGACAGTTTATAATCATAAGAAATGCTATCAAGATCATTATGGTTATGAGTTTTGAGGATTTTGAAGATTTTGAGGGTTCCTTTTACCCCTCCCTTTAATATATTTTTTCAATCAAAAATAAAAGTTATTATATTTCAATATGTTATTTTTTATCAAGTTTTAAAATAACAACCTATAGTGATGTTATAAAGCTAAAAACACAACTATCAATATATTTTGAAGGTATTTTGAGGGTTTGAGAAACCTTCAAAACCTATAAGCAAAATGAGAATACAAACCTTTTTTTAAAAAGCTTTTGAAAGCTATAAAGTTATCATTTGAGATTACAGTATAACCTCTTAAAGGCAATCCAAATAAGGGTGTTTAAAAGTGCAAATGATTTCTTTTTAGAATAACGCATATAAACACTCCTTTTAAGATTGTATCTAATTAACTTAATAAAAGAGGTATAGATTA
>NZ_LR607233.1:0-11792 GCF_902162175.1 Bartonella saheliensis | reverse complement strand
ATATTATGTTGCTGTATGTATTATTATTTTAGGATTTTCATCTGTCGTGAAAGCATCTCAAGGCAAAGAATCTTTTATTATTGCTCCTACTGTTTTGAAGACAAGTGTATTTCATGCTAACCAGTTTTATCCTTTATTAAATAAAGTTATTATACCGGCTCATCCTGGTAATAATGATCTGTTTTGGAAAAGTGTACCACCATTATTTCATGAAATCGGACGTATATATACTAAGTTAGGATCATATTTTTACAAGTCTATATTATCTATATTCAATTGGTAGAGTATAGAGAGGGTAAGTATTTATTATTTTAGCTTAATTTTATAGTAAACATAAATTATGCTTTTAAAAATATTTCAATTTTTTGAGAAAAGAAGTCAGCTTTCTATAAAGAGAAGAGAGTAAAGATTGTGCTTTCATAAATTGTTGATGTTACTAATTTATAGGTTAAATGTATGGAGTGCTGATTTATCAGCATAAGTCATTTGAACAATGAGATCATCAATCTTTCCTATATGTTAAAAGTCATTAGGATGATTGAGTAAAACAACAGGAGTGATTGGTTCTTTTCACCATAGTTTATAAGCTTGTTGAATTGATCTTATGCGTCTGTCCAATGGTGAAAGGCGGCACTGTTTTATGACATTTCAAGATGGAAAAAAAGATTATAAATCTCTTTGCTTTTGAATAAAAATTGCTCTCTAAGCAAAAGCTTTTTCATATGATTATTTTTAATTTTTTTATGAAGAATGCATTGTTGAGGTTTGAAGCTCTAAGAATTTCATTTTATTTAAAATATCGTCTCTTCTAGGGAAAGAATATAAGAACTCTGGTAATTTTGTGAAATGAATATCTATTCTTAAAGAAATTCAAAGTGAATTTGAAATCTTTATTTTCTCAGTTTGTATGTATGCATTTTTACCTTAGAAAAATGAACTAAAATAATAAATTATATGTCGTAAAAAGAGCATGGCTTAGTAAGAAGATTCAAGTTATAGAAAACCACATAAGAGTATATTAATATTTTTTTGATGATTGAATAAAAAATGAAATATTAAAGAAAAATTTCACATTAAAATGTAAAGATGAATCCCAAAATATAGATAGGAAATGTGTAAAAAGGTGAATGGGAAGATGAATGATGTGGGGGCGATTATAAGTTATCAGTATCTTTTGTAGAGGCATCTCTTTAGGGTAAATATTGTGATGGGGGAGGGGAGTGATTGAATATTCAAAAAGACAATATGCGCTGTTGTTTGTGCTTTTATACACATTGCAATAAGCATTATGAAATGGGATTTGGTTTTGTTACAAAGCCTTCTTTAAAAAAGCGCGTGAGTTAGTGAATATGATCGCAATATTTTAAAGAAAGGTAATGATTTTATGATCGAGGATAAAGTGCCTTAAAATAATAGAGCAATATCTTTCCAGAAATTGCATAGGCGACTTTTGAAAGTAAAAAAGCGTCATTTAAAAATAATCATTAGTTTTTTCCACTAGAATTGCACATCATACCACATACAATCTCTTTAAGCGCTTTTCAATAATTATAGAAAAAACACATTTTTCGCAAAACACCAGAGAACAAGAGTAGTAATGAGAATAACTTATAGTACTTTAAGAATATAAGATGCAGAGTTTTTCCTCAAGCCTTCTAGTTCAACAATGTTTTTTATTATATGACTACTTAATGTTTTCATTATCTCCTACTCTATACAAGATAAGAAATTGTATTGTCCTACGAAAACTTATTTTTTCTCCTTAATGGATAAGGATTTCAAAGCTCGATTATGTCAAGTATACGTTATGAGAACTTTTAAATTTGTAAGAAATATATCCTTTGAGCACGACTTTTAAAATATACAAAGACATTATCTATTGCATCCATAAAGCGGAAAAAATCACGTATCAATAAACAGAGGAAAAATACTATCCATTTCATAAAGCAAGATGTTATGGTCACACTTTGATAGAGAATGATTATTTTTTAAATATTTCTCCTTCTGTTAAGTTCAGTTTTTTGAGGAGATCTTTCCATTCACAAAATTATTCATCTTGTTTATTATGTTTTAAGATCCCTTTTGCTAAGTATAAATTTATGACATTGAGCTTTTGTCGGCTTAAGTAAATTGGTAATTCATGAACACACGAAGAACTTTTATTGGATTGTGCAATCGGTAAGAGAGTACAGCGCGCGTATCCGTATCACTCATCTCATTAAATCTATTTTCCACATCTTATGGATGCTTTAGAAATTAGAAAAACAGTGACTATATTGTACATAATGCATTATTGCATGTTAAGAATGAAGCTATTTCTCAAAAAATAGGTTGACTTAATAATTTCTCTAACATTTTTTAAGCAAGAAAGAGTGATCTATACTTTTTTCACTTTTCTCAGTATTTTTGAATACTTTAGGTTTATAGATCCGTTTAAAAGCAAAAAGAATTATAAGGAAACAACAGTTTTAGAAAAAAATATTTCTTGATGTATTTTAAAAGACTGAAAAGGAAAATATATTTCCTTAAACTTATAAGCTATTTTTACGACTTTGTTGATACTCTTACAACTAAAACCATAACTTATAAAGAGAGATTCTATATTCTCTTTTTATTTATCATAACAGTTTTTTCATTTTTTGAGGATCACTGTTTTAAATCACATAGATAGCATTATAAGGTGAGTAAGATCAAACAATCACTAAGAATATGATAAGCACAATTCACTTTATACAACGATACATTACTTTCATACTTCGATAAGTATTAATCATCTCATGAAAAAGCTATTGCTTTGATGCTATGTATCCTGTTTTCCGTCCACGTTTCCATCCACATAGATGTTCACCGTGTTTATTATGCTTTAAAATATCTTTCGCCAAATGGGGGCTAATGACATTGATATCCTGACGATTCAAATAGATAGGTAGCCATCCCATACAAGAAGTTTGTTTATTCGTTGCGCAACCAGTCAGAAAGCTTATTACGCACATCAGCATCACTTTTCTGATTAACTTCATTTTCTACCTCAAGCCGTTTTGTTGCCATCTTGCAAGCTTCTTTTGTGTGTTTTTGCTGTTCAGTTTTTTTTCCAAGAAAAAAAGCTCTAGCCAAAGAAATAAAAAAAGCCGTTAAAATTGCTACCGTTATCGTTAGGTATTTTTTTATCCACAAAATCATAGGCGGTATTCCCAAAAACGTTTAGCGATATATGCCATGGTCGTACAAGCTGCTAAAACCATAATAGCTGCTAAGGCCCATTGAACAGGACCATTACCCGCAAAAAGCCCTCCAAGCCCTGAAAAAGAACTTATAATTGGTGCAATAGCTTCTACTTTGCAAATACCTGTTACACCTTTTGATTCTATTATTTGATAATTAGGAGACACGTATGAGCCTTGGACCCACAGTCCCGCCTCAGCTGCTCGACGATTGACAAGACCTCGAAGACGCTTTCCTCCTACTCTCGTCCATTTTTGTAATTCAGTTGGTACAGCTTCATAATTTCCTTTATTAAGCTTTTTTAGAAGTGTAGAGTTACGAAAAGCTTCTGTTCCAATGTTATAAGAAAATGACACAAGTGCAGCAAACTGTTCATCATTCAAAGGAACAGTAACGGTTTGTTCAACGATATATTCAAACTGTTGTAAATCCTGACAAAGAATCTTTTCCGCTTCTTCTTCCGTAATCCGCATGTCTTTATGAACATGTGGTGTACCAACAGCACTTGTATGTCCATAACCAATTGCCCATACACCAATTACATCTTCATAGGCGCTTAAACGCAAACCTTCCCACTTTTTAATCAGTGCAAGCCCTTCTTTTGATATTTTTCGCATTATCCCTATTCCATAAAAAACTACACAAAGCAGAGCATGAATAAAAAATTGAAACTCATACCTACCTATTTAAAAGAATGGACAGTGAAGTGGTCTAGTAGAGCTAAAAATATTTTCACGATAAAGATATTAAAATTTAATATCACTTTCATTAGAAAAACACACCAACCACCATCCACTCTGTAACAAACAGTGTGACTTAAAAAGACAACAATCCCAACTAAATCTAATCCGTAATGAAACAGAACTCTTTGAATATTTTTTTACAGCTAACCACTGATGTAGTTTACTCCAAATACTCTGAGCATTCCTCATCCTGAATATTTCTCGTTTGAAAACAAAGCCCTTTGCCGTAATACGTCAAACAATATAAAAACAAATAACTAAAAAACACCTTTCACACCACTATTCTAAGGAATATTCTTGCAATACATTCAATTAATGGTATTGATAGGTCACACCAATATGGAAGTCATCGCTCTTACATCATCCTCTTCACCAAGTTATATCATATCCTGAAGAATTCTAACCTCCACTGCTGATATTGAGTAGCTTACCATAAAAATACAAAAAGATATTATAATTAAACATTTGTATTTATAAATGTACTTTAAGAATCTATATCCAAAGCACACAACGTATTATACAGATTTTAATAGAAAAATCTATATTTAAATTTATAATTCTTTATTTTATTCTCTAATTGCCTCAAAAAAGATAAATTCATTAAGAAGTTTTTTACAGAAAGCTTTTTATAAGATAATATACTAAAAATAAAAACAGAATGTATATTATTTATTCATCTATACGTTCTTATAACAGCCATCAAAATCCATAAACTTAAATGGCTGGCTAATATGTGCCAAACATGGAGTTTCTAAAAAATTGACTATTCATTCATTTTCGAAATTTTGTCATAAAATGCGACTAAAACGTTAAAGAAGAGCATTTCACAGCTACTGGAAGAAGCTATAACTATAATATGCGATTTTCAGTTTTTATCTTCAAAAGAAATAGAAGTAAAATGTTCATACGTCCTTATTCGTGCTTGTTATATATAGCGAAAAGAGATTGATTTTATGAATAGCTTTCAATTGAAACAAATACTTGTTGTTAAGATGGGTGCAGAAGCAGGAAACTTTGTTGATACTGCTTATCTTACGGGTTACAATTTAACTGGCTTTAAGTCTATTTATTTCAAATTCTTAACTTAAAGAATTTTCTATTAATATTCGATTTCCTTAAGCTCTTATGAAAGTTTTAACGGAAAAGATTGGGAAACGATCTGTCTCTCACATACACTATGTTTGGTATCTTATAAAATAAGATTTACGAAAGAGCTATCGTAGTTAATGTATCTTTTTCTAGAAGATATTCAAAGTCTTGAGATAAAGTATGAACAATAATCATGAGGGGCAATGTTTTTGGTTATAAGAACATGGAGAGACATATTAGATTGTATGCCCAATTTCTATTTCTTTTATGGTAAGCGCTTAAGAAAAAATTTTAAAAGATATTATGGATATTATTTTAGAAGTTGTTGAAGACATGTGACGTAATAAAAAAATCTTCATGCTTTTGAAGCATAATCCATATTACGGTAGCTTCAATAAAAAACATTTACAAAAATCTAAATGGAATTCGCAATTTAAACTGCTGAAAGTGGTAGAAACATAAACAGATATATTTCTGCTAAATTTTGAATTTTTTAAAGATCAATATTTTATTGGTATGAGTGACGAACTTTGTATTGGTTTTGAATGATATTCTAAGAGTGTATTTGTTAAGTGAAATTCAGCTTGTTATTAACCTGTAAGCAAGCGAGATAAAAATGGCCTTCATAATATTCCCCAATCACATTGTCCAAAAACGATTTCAAAATACATCATAAATTAGTAAGAAATTTATATCCGCTAATCCTTTTTGTGTCTAAAAACAGAAAATTCTTCACCATCTGCGAGAGTTAAGTCTTTACTCACTCTTTCGAAAATCTTTCACTTTTTTATTAACGCTAGCACGTGTAGCTTCAGGATTTTCTTTTACATATTGCTTGATACGTGATTCATTGTGTGCGTGTTTGTAAAAATGAGCAGGAAGACATTTATCCATTTTATTAGGAGATAAGGTAATATCTTTTTACTAATGTTATTAATGTGCATTTTAAATAACTCAAGATGGTCGAAATGAAGTGGAAGAAATCTTTAAAGATTTCACTTTTCTAGAAATAGAGACTCTCTAGATATCTGGTACAGCAAAAAACGCCTCGAAAAGAAGTTCTCATTCGCAATAATTGAAAGTTATGTTAGAAAATCCTATTCTCTTTTTTTATTTTGTATCATGTACCGAAAAAAAATATAAATGAAGTATCTTCATTGATTACTTTAAAAATTGCAACACATAACGCCATGGTTGAAAAGAATTTACGCAAAGTTGATCTTACACGCCTTTTAAAACGCAATCCAATACAAATTGATTGTTGGATTTAAACCACGCAACAAAATTAGATTCTTTTTAGAATCCACTCTTATTACTCTTGGAAAAGAGATTACCATGATGAGTATCTAAGATGCCGCTTGAAACTTATTTATAAATTAATTAAGCAGTTATTATAGGAGGGAAAAAATGACAGGTGCAGAATTATTAGATGTCGTGTATATGATATCAATGATAATTATATCCTTCTTAACTGTAGCACTTTGTTTACCTGCAGCTTTTTGATTTTCATTCATATATAGCTAAATATTGAATTCGTGACGGGCTGTTGTTGCCAAAAAAGCAGATCTTGTTAAACTTCTCTTGCGCACAATTATTAATTGCACGTAAAAGCTCTCGTTCAATGGATATATTTGTACGTACAATTTCTGCATCATTTTCAATAAAAGGAATCTGTATTAAAAAGCTTCTTCTGATAACTTTCTGTTGTATCACTTCTTCAAATTTTAAAGAAAACAGGCGCTCTATTCATATTTTTACAATAAAGTTGCAAAGCTTCGGTTGCATTTATGATAAGCTTTTCTTCTTCATTATCAGCAGAGAATAGATCTTCAAAATCAGAAAATTGAACACAAAAAGCAGAATTTTTATCTTTATGAACAAGAGCAAAAAATCTTTTCATTTTTCTTCTCTTTTTTAACCAGTCTGCTTGTAATGCAATAGAACGCGCTGTACTGATTGGAAGATTTTTCTTAGGATGTGGAACAATAACAACCTTGCTATCTTTTTTAAAATTTATGGTACGAATCTTTTACTTTCACAAGTTCAAAGTTATCGTGTTTTAATTTTGCAATTATCTTTCGGCTATTTTGTTTCATTGCCTCATCTCATAATGTGTACATATTTACATGATTTTAAAGGCAATATTTTTAACAATCAAAATATTTTTGGAGATTATTCAGAGCTATCTCCAATGAGGGTACAAAATATGATGATTTTTAATTTTCTATAACACGATATTATCATACAAAATAAAAATTATGCTGTTTGTAAAGGTGTTGTGTTTCTTTTATTGCTTCTTGCATATTAGAAAATTGTTTTGTTGCTGTTTTTACTTACTTCTCTCTTACTACCTCATTAGAGTTTACAGGCATTTCATCATAAATTGCATGAGGCAAGGCTTTTGCACAGAGATAATTGTTTCTCACTTCAAGATATTTTTGTGCTGCATCATATTGATCTTGATTAAGGTTGCCTTGCAGATAAAGTCGTCCGATATAAATCCTAGAAAGTGAATTTTTTGTTTCTTCTATGGTTAAGCTAAAGCGTTTGGTACGTATTTCAATTACTAATTTATCGACAGGATCACGAGGCATTTTTGTTCGTGAGATACGCACATTGGGTTCTCTAGTACATCCCTTAATTCGTGGGTGTCCACATTTTGCTCGTTTTTTTCTTTTTGTCATATTTTTCAATCAGAATGGCATGCTGTCATTAAGAGATGCACTATAATCTTGAGCACCTGAGGCGATAGCATAATTTTGAGAAGTCACGGGTGAGGGGGATACGGATTGTTCTTTTTTGCATCAAGCAAATACAATTCACCTTATATATTATGACAAGACAATTTCTGTTGTATAAAGGTCATGACTATTTTTATCTTGCCATTTACGGGGTTGTAATTTGCCTTCTACATAAATTTTTGAGCCTTTATGTAAATATTGAAGAGCAATTTTTGCCACATGTGGTTTCAAAACCACCATAGAATGCCATTCTGTTTTTCTACTTTTTAGTGTGTGTTCTTATTTGTATAGCTCTCAGATCTTGCCATACGAAAATTGGCCACTTCGGCACAAGAATTCATTATTTTGCTCTCAGGATCATCCCTTAAATAACCAATGAGCATCACTTTATGAAGTATGTTTTTAGTTACCTTAAATTTGCACTTTATACATACAAAGCCTGAGCATAATTTCATTATTTTTCAAAAAGAGATTATTATTTATTAACGTATAATATTGTGTTCTACAGCGAACCTATAAGATAAGAAGACAAGGTATTTTATTTGGCAAACAGCGTTTCTTTTCTATCTTCTCTATGAGTTTTTGAATTCCGTTAGCTTTTGTTGTGAAAGATGCTGAAAAGTTCTAATAAATTGTGTTAGTCATTTCATGGTTAAGTGGAATGGAAGAATTCGTTACAAAATTCTTGCGATAAATATCAGCTTCTTTTCTTAAGGGAGAAGCTATATCTTGATTTAAAGCGTACAACTCTATGATCTTTTCTTCCATACCAGTGGATACAAATTCTTTACCAATTTCGACAGAAGACAAAAACGCTACAGATATATCTCATTTATCAGTCATATCTAAAAAGCGTTCTGCATGATCAATACGGAGTTTTCGTATGGTTTTACCAAATGCTGTAAGCATGTGATTAAAGCTCTTAATTCATGCAATCAAGCAGCTTTAAGAAGTGATAGTATGTTCTTTTCTAAAGATTGAGGCATTTGAAGTAGAGGCGCTTACCTCGATTATAGGGGCTTTTTCAGAATTTAGGGGGCTCTTGGTTTGCAATGGTTCCCTTCAATGGGCATTAGCAAGAATTATGGTTTTAGGGGCTCTAACGGGGCTCGTGATTATATCCAAGTGATTTAAGGAACAGCGTTTGTGATTGATTGGTTACAAAGAAATCTCTCCCTTCTGTTAACGGCTTTAGCCGTTTTTTAATGAGTCTAGCAAGATCCTTTCACCTAGGCAAGCAAAGAGAGCGATACAGGCAGGTAGAGAAGGCTTCAAATGCAGCAACAAGATGTCTTGAGGTTGAAAATGAAATTAATCAAAAAAGTGATAGTGGAATGCGCGCAGCTCTGTCTTAGTGGGTGCGGGGCAACGAGGTCAGTTTCTTGTGTTTGTTGGTTACCCATTTATTTGGATAAGCGGGATGTCCTGATTATCAGTTGCAATCTAGCAAGAGATATTTTGAAGCATAATCAACAGGAAGCACAGTTACATGGTTGAAAAAATGGTCAAAAAAGAGGATAACAAAGACAAAGATCTCACCCAAACAGAATAACAGCTTCTTCACGAGATGATAGAGACATATAAATGCGTAAAGATAATATCCCGTTTTATGAGGTGGATGGCATTCTTTCTTTTTATGTTTATTCTCAAATTTTCCTATATCATAGACGCATCCAACAATAGTCTCTCACACTTAAAAAATGTTTCACTAAAAATTAGACAAATAGCGAAAAAATACCTCGAAAAGAAATTCTGATTCGCAATAATTGAGAGCTATATTAGAAAATCCTATTCCCTCACTTTTATTCTAATATCCATCATCTTTTAAAATACTAGTAAAAACAATAAGTTATGCTTGATAAAAAAGAGAGTGGTGCCCAGACGCGGCAGGCATGGGCTTAGCAACAAGAATCAAGTCGTATAAATATGTGTAAGAGCGTATTGATATGTATAGTTTTTTATGTTCCAATAAAAAAATTAAGAATTAAAGAAAAAATCTCAAATCAAAAATTTAAGGTGGTCCAAAAGGTGGACGAGAAGGTAAATTAAGAGAGGGCGATTCATAGATTATCAGCTGCATTCGTAAAGGCATCTCCTCAAGGGAAATATTGTGATGGGGCAGGGCTGTGGCTGAATGTTCGAAAAGACAATACACGTTCTTGGTTTTTTCGCTATACACATCACAATAAGCGCCGTGAAATGGGGCTTGGTTCTGTCACAAGACTTTCTTTAAAAGAAGCACGAGGACTTGCAAGGCATTATAGCGATATTCTTAAAGAAGGCAATGATCCTATTGCCTTTCGAGAACAAACTGTCTTAAAACAGCAAAGCAATATGTTTAAAGAAATTGCGCAGGCAGCTTTTGAAAGTAAAAAAGCTGAGTTAAAAAATGAAGGCAAAAATGGACGTTGGTTTTCTCCGCTGGAGTTGCATGTTATCCCACACATAGGGAATTTGCCTATAGAACAATTAACAGCAAATATCATTCGCAATGTTTTGGCGCCTCTTTGGCATGAAAAAGCAGATACGGCAAGAAAAGCACTAAATCGTATTAACATTTGCTTGAAATATGCGGCTGCTCTTGGTTTAGATGTTGATTTACAAGCCTGTATGAAAGCACGTGCTCTTCTGGGAAAGCCCCGTGCTACATCAACAAATATTCCTGCTATGCCATGGCAAGAAGTTCCGGCTTTTTATCAGAATTTAGATGATAAGATTCTTTCAAATTTAGCACTGAAGCTTCTGATTTTGACTGGAGTACGGTCATATCCATTGCGATATTTGCGTCTTGAACAAATAGATAAAAATATATGGACAATACCAAAAGAAAATATGAAGGGTATTGTAGGAAAAGTTTCAGATTTTCGCGTGCCATTAAGTCGTGAAGCTTTGAAAGTGATTGAAAGATCTCTCCCTTTTGAGAAAAAAGGTTTTTTATTTGCTGGGAGTTCTGGAAAGCCTATATCTGATGTAACACTTTCTAAATTCATGAAAGACAAAGGTTTTGATTATAGACCCCATGGTTTCAGATCTAGTCTTCGTGACTGGATAGCAGAGACAACATCAACACCGTTTGAGATTGCCGAAACTGTTCTTGCGCATTCCGTTGGGAGTTCGGTGACAAAAGCTTATATGCGGACAGATTTTTTAGAACAACGACATGCTCTCTTGGAACAGTGGGCTGTATTTATAACAGGAGCGACCTAAGGGGATCAAATTGTTAATGTTTTGAAAACCACTGTTTCATATGTGCAAAGACATTATCTATGGCGTCCATGAGGCGGGCAAAATCAAGGATAAGCAAAAAAAGAAAAAATACTACCCACTTCATCAGACGCGACATCATCTTCACACTTTGGTAGGCAATAATCATTTCTTGAAGCATAGCTTTTTCCGTTTCTGTCAGTTCTGTATCGTCTTTTGTTTTTTTTCTAACCATGTTTCCATCCACACAAACGTTCACCTAGGCTGTTATGTTTTAAGATCTCTCTTGCTAAGTTTGAACTGATGACTTCAACATCTCTTTTGCTTAAATAAATAGGCAACCAACCAACACAAGAGACATAGTTATTTGTCGCGCAACCAACGAGAAAGAGCAGTGCGCACATCAGTGTCATTTTTTTGATTAACTTCATTTTCCACCTCAAGCCGTGTTGTTGCTGCCTTTAGCGTTTTTTCTGTTTGTTTTTGCTGTTCACTTCTTTTGCCAAGGGTAAAAGCTTTGGCTAAAGCCATAAAAAAAGCGGCTAGTGCCGCACCTATTAACAGCAGATTTTTTTTCATCCATAACATCATAGGCGATGCTCCTGAAAACGTTTGGCGACAAGAAAAATACCAGCGGCAGCTGCTAAAACCATGATAGTGGCAAGTGCCCATTGCACTGGACCATTGCCTGCCAACAAGCCGCCAAGACCTGAAAAAGAGCCAATGACTGGTGCTAATGCTTCTGCTTTAAAGAGCGCTGTTGAATCTGTTGTTTCTACGGTTTGATAGTTGG
>NZ_LR607253.1:0-6451 GCF_902162175.1 Bartonella saheliensis | reverse complement strand
AAGACAGGATCTAGAATGATTTATAGAAAATTCATTTGAAAAACTTCAATAATTTAAAAATATCTTTTCAATAACAAAGTGAGAAATATAATAATTAACGAAATAATAGGCATTGATTACTAAATAATTTTATAATCCATAATCTATACCATAGAAACTTTTTATAAAAACAAAAAGAGATATTATAGTTAAACATTCTCCAGCTATTAAGTATCTTAGAATCAATATATCGAATACATAACGTATTATACATATTTAATCAAAAAAGCTATAGTTAATTTAATTGTTCCTTATTTTTTCCCTAATTGCTTAATTTTCTTCAAAAAATACCT
Organism: Bartonella saheliensis; assembly: GCF_902162175.1. Taxonomy (NCBI): domain Bacteria; kingdom Pseudomonadati; phylum Pseudomonadota; class Alphaproteobacteria; order Hyphomicrobiales; family Bartonellaceae; genus Bartonella; species Bartonella saheliensis. The sequence goes on along the minus strand of NZ_LR607253.1, from coordinate 6,119 downwards.
TCATAAAGGATTTAAAATAAACTGTTACGTAAATTTTTATAAATAAAATATATCTATATGAAAAACATAATGGATATTTTATCTCTCTCTTGTAGTCTGTTTCTAACTGAAACAATATGTTAGAGGAGCATATTCAATCTATAAATTAATGATATTTAATAACTTTTTAAAGAATATTGTACTGTAAAAAAAACTTGAACGGTAGTTTTGGTTATGTATTTTTTATATGTATAATGCTTTCATCTTCTTCATATGAAGCGTTTTGGTTAATGATATTATCTTATCTAGTGTTGTATTTGCTACGTTTCCAACAACATCTTAAGCCAATTAATCAAGCTTTTGAAATCTTTTTAGGTGTAATAACACAAGTTATATAAAAGATCTTTATAAAAGTTGCTTGAAGTTAGAAAGGGAATTGTTCCTTCCCAGCATTTTCACCCATTTATGGAGGATAAAAATAAGATACTCTGTGATAATAGCGATAGATATGTTTCACCCCATGAATGGGCACAGCTTTTTAGTATATCCACAAACGTACTTGGAGAATTCAAAGCGTTACCTCCAGAATCATATAAGTGAGCTAGAGCCGTAAGACAGGAAAAAGAGATATTAGCTTTTATTTAAAAAATATGGAGAAAATAACAACGAACTAAGTAAAATTATATAAGCCATAAAAAGTAGACTAAAAGGTGGTCTTAAAACAAAAAATTAAAGAGAAAATCTATATATTTCAATACACTAAAAACAAAAAGTGGTGCCGCATGCCGGATTCGAACCAGCGACCCCATCATTACGAATGATGTGCTCTACCAACTGAGCTAATGCGGCATAGATTTGCAAGTCAATGAGACAAAACTAATTTGAGGGTAATAGCTAAAAGTATGTATAAAAGCAAGTATGCATTTTTTTTAATAAAGTAACATACTGATTTATAATAATTTATCTCTATTCAATTTAAATTAAAACCTTAAATACCGTAGGATTCTCTTATTTTAAATCTCCCTCATATTGAATAAGTCAAAACCATGTCTTTTGCACGTGACAAGCGGAAGGATCCCGTGTGGATAAAAACTAATAAGAAATGGCTAAAAATATTCTTATGAGTCATCTCAAATACCAAGGGGTGTAGCAACATTTTAGGGCTGTCAAAGTATATGAGGGTGTAGGAGTGTTACTTTATTGGTGTAAAGATGGAGGTGCTGAATGGATTTATCATTATATCATTCATGATGACGTTACAAAATGAGCTTGGGCACATTGAGAAATGCTTCTTAAAAAAGCGCGTGAATATACAATCTAATAGTGTTCTATTTTATGTGAGGGGCATGCCTCTATAAATATACTTTTTAAAAATTTTTCTAGTAATAGTCTCTTGTTTTTTTAGATGTCATAGAGTGGATATTATAAAGGAAGGTGTGAAAAGTTCTTTATCACGGTTTTGCATTATTTACAGACTAGTTTTATTTAATGTATTTTTGGGCATGGAAATTAATTTCAAGAATTTTTAATCTTATAAAGAATGCTGATATTGGAAGACACTTTTTATATATAATTTCTAGTACTAAACTTAAGAAATGTTTTAAGGTATAAAACACAGCCACAGAAAAAAGACTTCAATTCATTTCAATTTTTCTGGGTAGAAGTTTCTTATAGGCGAGGATTAAATTTATTTGCTAATTTCTTTGAGTTGATGCAAATAAAATGATGTGGTCTTTATCGATTAAAAATCATGATTGAACATATTATATTTACTATAATAAAGCGTTTTAACCCGTTTTCATGATCAAATGACTTTTAGTTGTGTTGATAAGGTGAGGAACTCTAGACTACATTGGTTGTGTATAGTACAGTACAGTGAGTTCTAGAAGCCTTTTTCAAATTTAAATATATTCTCCATTATATATATATGATATTTTTTGAAAAGGTTTTTGTTTTTTGTAAGTTAAGATACAAAATATTATTGCTAAAGCAGCAAAGATAATCCATGCAGGTAGATAAGTGAGAGTAATGCAAATAGAGGATAAAAAATCAGGCATTATCTTACAGAGAGATTGATTAAAGTTATAAATATCTGTTTGCAGAAGATTTACTAAAATTTTATTAAGGGGGGTTATCATCCAGTGTGATGTGATGATGGAGTGTGCATTATCAATAACAAACACTATAATTGTTAATGTAACAAAAATGAAAGCCATTAATTTGAATAAAGAGCGAAGCATATTTCTTCCTGTAGTTTTAATGGAACATTTGCATAATGCACAGAAAGATAAGGAGTTGCATTATGACAAAAAAATAGATTTATGTTCTCTTTTATAATTTCTGTTGAAAAAAAAATATGTCGAAGATATTATCGCGCCTTCGTGTAAAGATTACAATCAATATTGAGGGGGGAGTGAAGAATAATGCTTAAGAATGCGAATAATGAATTGAAGCGTAATCTTCAAAATCGCCATATTCAAATGATTGCTTTAGGTGGTGTTATAGGGACGGGGCTTTTTTATGGATCAACAGAGGCAATTCAATTGGCGGGTCCTTCGGCTATTTTAGCTTATCTTTTCGGGGGACTTATTATTTATTTCATTATGCGAATGCTTGGTGAAATGTCTGTAGAAGAACCAACATCGGGTGCTTTTAGTTTTTTTGCTTATAAATATTGGGGGAGTTTAGCAGGTTTTATAACAGGTTGGAATTATTGGTTTCTTTATATTCTCGTCAGTATGACTGAACTTACAGTGATTGGATTTTATTTAGATCATTGGATTATGATTGATCATTGGAAGTCATCTTTTATTGTACTTTTGTTTGTCACACTCGTTAATTTATCTAATGTACGTTTTTATGGCGAATTTGAATTTGGTTGTGCTTTAATCAAAGTTGCTGCTGTTATTGGTATGATTATTTTTGGGATTTTTCTCATTGTCACTGGAATAGGGGAAAATCAAGCGAGTATCCATTATCTTTGGGATCATGGCGGTTTTTTCTCTTATGGAATTATAGGGGTTATTTTGGCAACTTCTGTAGTAATGTTTTCTTTTGGAGGAACTGAGCTTATTGGTGTTGCCGCTGGAGAGGCATCTAATCCACAAAAAACAATTCCGGCGGCTATTCGTCAAGTTATGTGGAGAATTATAATTTTTTATATTGGTTCTATCAGCGTTATTATGATAATCAGCCCGTGGGATATGATTGGAAAAAATGGTAGTCCTTTTGTCACAATTTTTGAAACTGTAGGAATTCCCGCAGCAGGTCATATTTTGAATTTTGTGGTTATTATGGCGGCTATTTCTGTTTACAATAGTGGCATTTATTCGAATGGTCGTATGCTTTATAGTTTAGCAATACAAAAAAATGCACCACATATTTTTAGTAAACTGAGTGCTGCTCGTGTTCCTTATGTTGCTATCCTTTTTTCGTCGTTGTGTACGGCAATAATCGTTGTTATTAATGCTCTTGTTCCTGATAATAGTTTTATGCGAATTATGGCGCTTGCAACTGCTGCTGCGCTTATTACTTGGGCTATTATTGTTATTGTTCATTTGAAATTTCGAAAGGCCCATAAGAACAGAAAAGGAAACTTTATTTATGCGTTTGGTTTATATCCTTACGCTAACTATCTTTGCTTATGCTTTCTTGTTTTATTATTTTGTATAATGCTTATAAGTGGGTTTGGAAAAAATGGATTAATGGCTCGACTTTTGGATATGGTAGGAATAAGAATACCTTTTCTTGAGACGTATATTCCTGTACAGATGCCTGATATGAGTTTGGCAGTTATTATTATTCCTCTATGGTGCTTATTTTTACTTTTAGGCTATAAGCTTAAGCGATAACTATAGCAGGGGTAATAAAAGGGTTTGATTGGAATAAACCTTGGGAATTATAAAATTTGATAAGGTGACACAAGTTTTTGGTGAGTTGTGTGTTTTAAAGAATATTACTATACAACTTACTGAAAGGCGTATCGCCATTATTGGTGCAAATGGTTCTGGAAAAAGTACATTTGTTCGTCTTATCAATGGACTTCAATTACCATCTCATGGTGTTGTAAGTGTTGATGGGCTTGATACAAAATACGATGCAAAGGCGGTAAGGCGTAAAGTAGGGTTTGTTTTTCAAAATCCTGACAATCAAATTGTTTTACCCTTAGTGGAAGAAGATTTATCCTTTGGTCTTAAAAATTTGAAGCTTAGTAAAAATGAAATTAAGGAGCGTGTAGATGAAATTTTACAGCGTTATGATCTTCAAGATTTCAGAAATCACGCTGTTCATCTATTAAGTGGTGGGCAAAAGCAACTCGTTGCTATTTCCAGTGTTGTTGCCATGAAACCAGATTACATTATTTTTGATGAGCCCACAACGTTACTTGATTTACGAAATAAGCATCGCGTTACACAAGTGATAGAAGAATTACCACAAACGGTAATAGTTGTATCGCATGATTTGGAGTTTTTAAAAAAGTTTGATAGAGTACTGGTTTTTGATAAGGGGGAGATAGCAATTGATGATATACCTTTTGTTGCTATCAAGGAATATATAAGAAGAATGTTATGATCGGTTTATATATCCCAAAGGATACATTGATTCATAGGTTAGCTCCAGGAGTTAAGTTATTATTCCTTACAGTATGTGGAACTTTTATAATAATGGTTTCATCTTTACCACTTCTTGGACTCTGTTTATTATTTGTTATCTTATTCTATAGAGTTGCCAAGGTTCCTTTTAGCACTGTGATCAAGCAGTTTAAATCAATGGGATTGCTTTTAGTTCTTCTATTTTTATTTCAAACTATTTTTAGCGGTTGGCTTATGGGAATTGAGGTTATATTACGTCTTTTTGTCCTCTTTTCTTTATCATCACTTATTTCATTTACAACAAAAGTTTCAGATATGGTGGATACAATTGAAGCAGGGCTTCAGCCTTTTCATTGTTTTGGTATAAATCCATCAAAAGTCAGTATGGTTCTCTCTATGGCAATCAGATTTATTCCTCTTTTGAGTGAAAAGTTTAATGAAGTTCATGAAGCACAGCAAGCACGAGGACTTAATACTAACATTGTCGCTCTTGCAATACCTTTAATTATACGAACCATAAGAATGGCTTCAGAAGTGGCTGAAGCATTGGAAGCGCGTTCTTATGATGCTGACACTATTGATATATCATCTCACAATAATCCAAGTTTTTTATAGTAAAAGAAGAATTAAATGAATACAAAAGATTTAATCTATATAGCTTTATTTGCTGCTATTTATGCCGTTTTAGGCCTATTCCCTCCTATTTATCTTCCTTTTCTTCTAGGAGTCCCTATTACAGCCCAGTCGATGGGACCGATGTTAGCAGGATCTATACTTGGAGCCAAAAGAGGAGCTCTCGCATCACTTCTTTTTCTTGCTCTTGTTGCGATTGGATTGCCTTTATTGCCTGGTGGTCGTGGTGGAGTTAGTGTTTTTTTAGGAGTTACGAGTGGTTATCTTATCAGTTTTCCCTTTGCGGCATTTTTCATTGGCTTGCTAGTTGAGTTATTTTGGAAGCGATTAAATTTTATACTCTTATTCTTGATAAATACTATGGGTGGTATAGGCGTTGTTTATGCTTTTGGTATTCCATGGACAGCGTATATGACACAAGTGTCTTTGCTGACAGTTTTAATAAGTTCTTTAGGTTTTTTAATTGGTGGTTTTTTGAAAGTTCTGATTGCATCTTTTATCGCGCTTACCATTAAAAAAACTATCCCTCTCATTCATTCCAAGACAGGATAGTTATAATTTAACTAAAGTTTTGTATTGCATTGCATGAAAAAGCTAAAATAAAAATAGTAATAAGATAAATTTATTTAATTAATAATGATCAATATGAAACAATTTTCATATAAAAAATAATATTTTCGTATTTTATTTTTAAATTTACTATATGCACTTTAATAGCTGTCTCTTATATACTTCTGTCGTTGCCGACGATACTCCTTGTGTAGATCCTTGTGGTTGTCTTTTCATCAAATAAAATTAATTGATTATTACGTTTATTATACATCTCAGAACCTTCCCTAACTAGCTTCTTACCACCATATTGATCTTCAACATCCTCATTCTCATCACTTTATTCTACTTCATCTTCTTATGATT
>NZ_LR607252.1:0-6779 GCF_902162175.1 Bartonella saheliensis | reverse complement strand
CAATAAGAAAACTTTTACGATTTTTAAATGGAAAAACAATGAATTATCATTATAAATAAGCATCTTATCTTAAACTCATTGAACTTATTTTTTATATCTTATTTTTATTAATACATTTTAAAATCAAAGAATTTCTTATCAAGTAGGTGACTTGGACGCACATTCGTTAAAGCACGAATCATGGTATCTTTACGTCCTGGCATTTGTCTTTCGATATTTTTCAGCATCTCTTTCATTGCATTACGTTGTAAACCATCTTGACTACCGCAAAGATTACAAGGAATAATTGGAAATTGCATTGCTTGAGCAAATTTTTCCATATCTTCCTCAGCGGCATAGACAAGAGGACGTAACACAAAAAGATCACCTTCGTCATTTTTAAGTTTTCCAGGCATAGCAGCTAATCTGCCGCCATGAAATAAATTCATAAAAAACGTTTCCAAAACATCATCACGATGATGCCCTAAAATTAATGCCGAACAGCCCTCCTCTCGTGCAATGCGATAAAGATTACCACGTCGCAATCGAGAACACAGTGAACAATATGTCTGTGTTTCTGCCAATTTATCTGTAACAATGGAATAAGTATCTTGATATTCAATACGATAAGGAATTTTATAAAAATTTAAAAAGTCTGGAAGAATATGTTTAGGGAAACCTGGTTGCCCTTGATCAAGATTACAAGCAAGAATTTCAACGGGTAAAAGACCACGCCACTTTAAATCTAAAAGAAGTGCTAATAAACCATAAGAGTCTTTTCCGCCCGATAAAGCAACAAGCCATTTTTTCCCAGTAGAAAGCATAGAAAAATCGTCCAAAGCTTGCCGCATATGACGTAAAAGTCGTTTACGCAATTTATTAAATTCTACACTTGAAGGAGCACGCCGAAATATTGGATGACAATCATCTGCTTTGCTTACCAAAAGATCATTCTTTTTGTTTTCTTCTATTGCCGGATATTCAACAAAAACATCATTCATAAAACCATATCCTGCATAAGTAATAGCTCATTTGCAAAGATAGAAATAAATATAAAGCAAGCTTACATTTCAAGTTTTTTAAATTTATGAAAACAGATACGAAAAAAGAAATGGAACTATATAAGCTTATAACACTAAAATAATGTAATAAACTTAATATAGAACCATTTGAAAATATTTTCTAACTTCAAAGATTATAAAAACAACACAATAGTTTGAAATTATAATAATAGAAGAGAAACAACTTTTCTCATAAAAAATTATCGAGAATAAAATTCAACGACCAAATTAGGTTCCATTTGCACAGCATAAGGAACGTCTGCAAAAGCAGGAATACGTGTAAAGGTCGCTTTCATATGTTTATGATCGACTTCAATATAATCGGGGACATCACGTTCTGCTAACTGTACTGATTCTAAAACCAACACAAGTTGTTTTGATTTTTCCCGAACCTCAATAACATCACCTGGCTTACAACGATACGATTGAATATTTGTACGTCGCCCATTTACATTCACATGACCATGATTAATAAATTGGCGAGAAGCAAAAATTGTAGGTACAAATTTTGCACGATAAACAACAGCATCCAAACGTGATTCTAACAGACCGATAAGATTTTCACCTGTATCACCCCGCCGACGAGCAGCTTCCACATAAGTTTTATGAAATTGCTTTTCTGAAATATCGCCATAAAACCCTTTCAACTTCTGTTTAGCGCGCAATTGCACCCCATAGTCAGAAAGTTTTCCTTTACGACGCTGTCCATGCTGACCTGGACCATAATCACGACGATTGACAGGAGATTTTGGACGACCCCAAATATTTTCTCCCATACGTCGATCAATTTTATATTTTGTTGTTTCGCGTTTACTCATCGCATTTCCTTTAAAATAAAACACGAGATCTGAAGATCCCAAGGAAACGCGCCCTCCTCTGCCTTTAAATATAAAAGACTGACAGAATAGCTTAACATAGCAATTATGCGAAGTTATCCACGGGACACGTTAATGACAGCTATTTTCTTGAAAGAAAAAGCTGGGGTATATTTATTGATCCCGTATCCCAAAGTCAACTCCTTTCATCAGTTTTAAGCCAAATCCTTTTAACAAATTCTCTGTTGAAGAAGTGATATTTTTTGATGTCAGCAAAGCAAAATCTTGATATTTCTTTATGGGGTTCTGATGTATTTTCTTCGACAAGGGCAATAATGACCTGATATGTTTGGCGATCGCTTTTGCTGGATCAATCCATTCAACAGACCATAGAGCTTGTTCACGCAAGAAGTTAATCAAAAAAGGATAATGAGTACAGGCTAAAACAATAACATCAGTATATTTGCCATTTTTTTCCACAAAACATGGCAAGATTTCTTTTCTTAACACTTCTAAATCGATAGGTTTTCCTCGTAAATGATCTTCAGCAAATCCAGCAAGCTTTTCACTTCCTACAAGCTGAACATGACACTGTCCAGCAAAAGAGTTAATTAATTCATTTGTATAGGCACGTTTAACTGTTCCAGGAGTCGCTAATACGGAAATAAAACCAGATTTCGTTTGTTCAGCAGCTGATTTAATTGCAGGAACCGTTCCTACAAAAAGAACATGAGGAAAATTTTGTCGTAGATCTGCCATCATCAATGTAGAAACAGTATTGCAAGCAATCACACATAAGGCAGGATTATAATGTGTTAAAAGATTTGTAAAAATCTTTAAAATGCGTTCTTTTAAAACATTTTCTTCCCAATTACCATAAGGAAATCCCGCATCATCAGCAACATAAATAAATTGTATTTCAGGGATAAAAACGCGCGCTTCCCTCAATACTGTTAAACCACCAACACCACTATCAAAAAAAAGAACAGGTCGTACATCCATCAGTTTTCACACTTGTTTTTAATTTTTTGACGATCACGCTCTTTAGGGGCCCGACTTCCCCGTGGATATTGTGGAGAAAAATGATCCAATGAAGATATAATACCTCGCAATAAGCGAACCTCAGATTCACTAAAATTAGCGCGCGTAAAAACAGAGCGTAAATTTGTAAGCATAACCTCTTTTCGTTCTCGGGGTCTAAAATACCCACGAATATCCAAAGCCTCTTCTAATTGAGATAAAAAACCATGAAACACTGTTTTATTTGCAGGCTCCATCTCTGCTGCACGAAATGCCGTATCGCTTACATTTTCTAGACCTGCTTTCATCCATTCATAAGACATCAAAAGAACCGCTTGTGCAATATTAAGTGATGCAAAAGCAGGATTGACTGGAAAAGTGATGATTTCATCAACAAGGCTGATTTCATCATTTTCTAGTCCCCATCTCTCTCTTCCAAAGACAATACCTGTTTTATGTCCGATATTTTCACGCTGACGAAGTACATTTGCTGCTTCGACAGCACTTTTTACAGTTTTAAATCCGCATCTTTCACGGGCTGTTGTTGCAAAAACATAGTGTAAATCTGCAATTGAACCACGCAATGTGTCAAAAATCGCGGCATTGTTAATAACATGATCAGCTTTACTTGCAGCAGCTCTAGCTTTTTCATTTGGAAATATCTCTCGAGGTTTGACGAGTCGAAGCTTAGAAAGCCCAAAATTTGCCATTGCTCTTGCGACCATACCAATATTTTCCGGAAGCTGCGGTTCAACTAAAATAATAATGGGACCATTTGTTAAATTTTCACGATTCTTATTCGTTCCAGCCATCAACCTTACCTAGTTTCATTTAACGATTTTCCTCCCCACTATTTTTTAAAACATAACCTTCTTTAAAGTACTCTAATGTTGCTTAATAATAAATTATAGGCAATGTTATTTTTTCACTCAAAGAGTACAGATTCTCTCATAAAAATCTTAAAAGCCATTAAAATGAACGATGAAGCCTATAACAATTTATATAAGATATCGTAGTGTTTTTTACATCAATTTTATCTTTTTTAATAGGGAATAGCCCTTACAAATCATAATCTCAGTTGAATTGTGAAATCATAAATCCTAAAAAAGAAATATGTACTTTATTCCCAAACTTTTTCCTGCAAAGCTTATCCGTCGTTATAAACGTTTCCTTGCAGATGTTAAACAGGACGACCAACATATCTTTACTGTATCAGTACCAAATACAGGATCAATGCTCGGATTGACAGCTTCCAACGCCAACGTTTGGCTTTCATATCATAAAAATACCAAGAGAAAATATGCCTATCAATTAGAAATTGTTGAATCCGATAATACTTTAGTTGGTATTAATACCGCTTTACCTAATAAACTTGCATTAGAAGCAATTCAAAACGGATTACTACCAGAATTAAGTGGATATAAAACAATTTTAAAAGAACAACGCTATGGGACACAATCACGCATTGACTTTCTTTTACGGGATGACATTCTTCCTGATTGTTACCTAGAAGTTAAAAATGTTCACTTTATTCGTCAAAAAGGATTAGCAGAATTTCCTGATAGCACAACAAAACGGGGTGCCCGTCATCTTGAAGAACTCATACAAGTCGTACAACAAGGAAAACGAGCTGCTATGCTTTATGTTATTCAACGAGAAGATTGTACAGCTTTTAGCATCTGTCATGATCTTGATCCACTCTATGGACGTAAATTTGATTTAGCATTAAAATCAGGGGTAGAATGTTATGCTGTAAAATGTCAGTTAAGTGTAGAAGGTATTTTTCCGATTCAGAGAGTAAAAATAGAAAACAGAAAAAACAATGGTTGAATATATTGAATATAATAAAGCCCCTTTAAAATTTAACGGGAAAATTCGCATTTTCGATGACTATGCTTTCGCTAAAATGCGCGAAGTTGGTCGTATTGCTGCAGAATGTCTTGATGCACTTACGGATATTATTAAACCTGGTGTCACTACGCAAGAAATTGATGATTTTGTATTTACTTTTGGAGCCCAAAAAGGAGCTCTTCCTGCTGACCTAAATTATCATGGATACAGTCATTCATGCTGTACATCTATCAATCACGTTGTCTGTCATGGTATTCCTAATAAAAGACCCTTACAAGAAGGTGATATTGTGAATGTTGATGTGACCTTTATTCTTGATGGTTGGCATGGTGATTCAAGCCGCATGTATCCTGTTGGAAAAATCAGACGTGCTGCAGAACGCCTTTTACAAATAACCTATGAAAGTCTTATGAGAGGAATCGCTGTGGTTAAACCTGGAGCAACGACAGGTGATATTGGTGCTGCCATTCAACAATATGCAGAATCTGAACGGTGCTCAATTGTGAGAGATTTTTGCGGACATGGTATCGGTCAGCTGTTTCATGATGCCCCCAATATTCTCCATTATGGAAATCCTGGAGAAGGAATCGAATTAAAACAAGGGATGATGTTTACAATTGAGCCTATGATTAACCTTGGTAAGCCACAAGTTAAAATTTTATCTGACGGTTGGACTGCTGTTACCCGTGACCGCTCTTTGACAGCGCAATATGAGCATACAATTGGTGTTACAAATGAAGGGTATGAAATATTTACACAATCGCCTAAAAATATCTTTTATATTCCAAATTCACAGACCTAATCCACTGTAGAGATGTTATGGCTAAAAAAATAAATCAAACGGGAGATATTCAAAGTAATCACTTTGCACTAACATCAAGTTCTCCCCCCACCCCAGTATCAGAAAGAAAAAGTAAAGAATCTAAGAAAAACACACAGCTTGATAAACATTATCAAGGACATCGTGAGCGTCTTCGAAAACGTTATTTAAAGTCAAAAGGAAATGCACTTGAAGATTATGAATATCTTGAATTATTGCTTTTTCGCACAATACCCCGGGCAAACACAAAACCTATAGCTAAAAATTTGATAGCACATTTTGGTTCACTTGCTGATGTGTTAGGCGCTGATATTCATCGACTTCAAGAGGTTCAAGGATGTGGACCCGCAACGGCAATTGATTTAAAAATTATTTCAGATATTGCTGGACGTCTTGCTCGTGCAGAGTTGTTTAAACGCGATATTTTTTCATCATGGGATAAAGTATTAGCATATTGTAAAGCAGTTATGGCTCACGAAACACGTGAACAATTTCGTATTTTGTTTCTCGATAAGAAAAACGGCTTACTTGCCGATGAAGTACAACAAACGGGAACCATTGATCATACCCCTGTTTATCCTCGTGAAGTTATTTCTCGAGCTTTAGAGCTATCCGCATCAGGACTTATCTTAGTCCACAATCATCCTTCTGGTGATTCTACCCCCTCTGATGCAGATATAACAATGACATACAGATTAAAAGATGCGGCAAATGCATTAGGCATTACGATCCATGACCACCTTATTATTGCACGCCATAACCACACAAGCTTTAAAGCATTAAAACTCATATAAACCTTATGGGAAAAAGACTTCATTCAAGAATGAATAACAAATTAATTTTCTAAATCAATATCCAATATAGCCATTGAAAAATTATAGGATAGCTCATCTTCATCTTCATCTCGATAGATAACGCCTAAAAACTCATCCCCCATATAGACCTCACAAGAATCATCTTTTTTAGGTCGGGCTCTGACTTGCAATGCTGAGTTTTGGAATGTATTTTTTAAATAATTATCAAGTTTTTTTATTTCATCAGCATTCACTATGCTCTCCTGTTTTTTGAAACAATTAAAATAACCGCGTGCCGAGCGAATAAGACACTTATCTGATTCTGTAAAGCCAGTAAAAAAGCTTAATCTGAATATTGACTTAATATTACATATATTTACAGCTCTTTCTTTATATATTCATAAAGAACTTTTATAAAAGGAGTCTATCATTATTAAAT
>NZ_LR607251.1:0-7112 GCF_902162175.1 Bartonella saheliensis | reverse complement strand
GAGCGCGTTAAACCATCAAGAGCTATTGCCTTTGGTTTTAACTCTGCAATGACATGATCTTTCTGCTCGATTTGACCTTGCAAGTAATTTAAAAAACCAATCATCGCTTGTGGACTTGAGTAATCGATTTGTGGTGTTGTTACTTGCTTTTCTAATTCTTGCCAACGATCAATAATTTTTGCACGCAAAGCGATGCTGTAACCAGATACGAGAATTAAGCATTCACGTTTAGGGAGAAGATATTCAGTTTTCTGGCGATTCATGCTATCAAAAAAGATACCCTCAAATTTGAGGATATCTTTTTCATCATACAATTCAAGCAAAATATTCTTGATATCACGCATAACATTATCATGCCGTTTACCACACAATTCTGCAATTTCACGACTAGACATAGTTTGAATGCTATCATCTATTTTGATTTGATTGACGTCTATTGGATTTTTTTGATTTATATTAATTAAATGTTGCGACATTTTTCTTTTCCCTACAAAAGTTAAAAAGCAGGCGCCCCCCACGCCATTATTTATGCTGCTTTTAATGAGTGATGAGATTTTTCATTCAAAATAGGAGTATAAGCTTTCAATAATGGAGCTATTGAATGAATTGGTTCAGATTGACCAAATTCTGTAATGATTGCTAAGATTTTTGTAAAATTAGGCATTTCGTTTTGTAATTTTAAAACCAAAACTTTTTCAAGATCTGCCATAAGTTCTACTAAAGAAATATGATATTCACCCTCAGTATAGTCAGTGTTAGCTTCTTTAAACACTGCCATCCACAAATCACATAAGAAATCGGTGGTTATTTTTATTTCGTTTTTTTCTATAGAATTCATTTTACACCTAATGGTTGGAGTTTTTAATTGACAGCCCATAAGGGCGCCGGGTGCTAAAAACACGGCCATTAGTCCGCCGCTATACTTTTCCCTCGCGAAGGGTATTGTATGGTATAGCTACACCCGACAAAATCGTTATATGCTAATGACAGCATAAAAGAAAGCCAGTATTTTAAGAAATGGGAGAAACCTTCTCGTGGCTTATCCGCTAATGGATTCGTGGTTTTTAAGCACTTGTCGGTCTTTCTAAACCAGCTTCTCTTTAAAGTCAATACGAATTTTAAATTTTTTTCACTTTTTTTCATTTTGGTACTTACCTAATTGAATATCAAGCGCTTTTTCTAGCTCTCTGTCTATCTCTTCACTTGATAATGGATAGCCTCTCTCAAAATCATTCGTTATCTCACAAATCAACTGATCATCTTTTGTGCGTTTTTTGATTTTCTCATTCACTTCACGTATAAACGGTTCGCAATTCAACACGCTTCTTGGCAAATCACCACCGTATATCCACGCTTTCACTTGTGCCTTGGTACTGTAATCAACTTCAGCAGGCATTTCGTTATATTGTCCACCACCGAATTCCTCATATTCCCTCGTACCGTCTCCATATTCGTAAAGGTTATAAAAATGCTCTGCTACCCCTAATCCCCATGGCACGTGCCCTTTTGCCATTGCCACAAACTTCTTGTGTCTTGCTTTACGGTTTTTTAAGAACATATATTTAAACACCCCATATATAAATCCATAATTTTGCCAATGGATTTATTTGCCTCATATTGCATCGTACAGAAGCGTTTTTAATTTCAATATGGTTTCTATCATAAAATCTTTAAATCGCTCTGTACGGTGCCTTTTTATCGATTTAAACGCATATCTAATCCAATAGGATCTCTACTTTTCACCATTTTACTGTTTATCATTCAATCCCCTTTAAAACCTCTTCAAGTCCTTTATGAAGCTTTTCCACGCGCTCCGGTGTTATCACTGCCTCTTGATCTTGGCTCTTGATTTCAGGCTTTTGAAGGTTCTTAAGAATACGATTGGCTCTCCAACGAATGCCACTTTCAAGCTTTTCGCAGTAACTATAAAAATCTGCTGCAGACGGCATAAAAGTTGTACTTAATCCCTCTGCTTTGCCTTTTAAAGCGTTCTTTGTTGCTGTTTGCAATGTCCAGCTGCTTATTCCTTCAAGAGCGTAAAAATACGCAAGCGCTGTTGCTTTCTCATCTGATCCTAATGGGCTTTTGAGACCATTTGAAAGGACAAGGAACGTTGTTTGTATTTCCTCTTCCGTCGCTTTTCTTTCAAGCTTTTGCAACGCATCATTAACAAATGCTGTAACTCTCTCCGCTTCTGCACTCAATGGCTTTTGTCCCGTTTTCCAATGGAATGGTGGTTGTGTTGTCATCCTCGAATAAAAATTTGTACACACTATCTGAATTTTTGATATTGGACATGTGCTGTGCAACTCGATAACTCCACCCACGTTGCCGTTCTGTTTGAGAATTGCTTGGTTTTCCATAGTTTCCACCTTGTTGATTGATTTCGTATTTTTTTGAATTTCTTACCCAATTACGCCATGTTGCTTGCCAATCGGTTTTGGTTGCATTTGCTCCGGCTTTTGAACGCCAGTAGTCTCTAAACTTTGCAATTTCGACTTTGACACGCTCTGGTGGCAAGCCCTCTGCAATGGCAAAATCGTAATCGGGTTCGAAATCAGCAGGCAAGCGACAGCCTCTATCGGTTTTGACCCGCTTAGCTTTCTTAGGAATTCTTTCTTGCTCGTGAATGGGAGGTTGGTTTTCTACACCCGCTTCGATTTGTTCTGATTGAACATCATCATCCTCGATTGGCTCTTCAACCAAATCACTCGTTTCTAAATCTTCAAAATCGATTTCTTTTTTTGCTAATACGATAGTATTAGTTTTTTTATATATATTCTTATTCTGGTTCTTTATAGCTTGATTTTGCTTAGCGTTTGCTTCAGCAAAAAAAATGTTTTGCTTGTCGTCTGCTTCAGCAAAATTATTATTTTGCTTAACTTTTGCTTCAGCAAAAAAAACGTTTTGCTTGTCATTTGCTTCAGCAAAATTATTAACATGTTGTTTTATATTACTTTTCGCTTGTGCGCCTTTCTTACCAGCTTCACTACGAACTTGTGATATGTGGTCTTTTTTATCAGAAAAATCTTTTAGCTCTTCTTCAACGCGCGCATTCCACAACCCACCATCTATCTCAATAAGTTTATCATTCCTTATTAAATATTCGATAATAGTTGCCAATTTTTTCTGAGAGCAATGACAAACGCGTGCAAGTGTTTCAAAATCTGTTTTAATTGGTGCTTTTTTATCATACATGCGAACAAGAAGTGTTATATAAACACCCCGTTGTTCCAATGTCATCCCATCTGTACCACTTATCCAATCATACAAATGAAATCTTATCCACGGCATACCATTAGACATGCCTTACCTCCCTTTCTTCATTATTATTGCAAATGAAATTATCTAGCTCTTCATTTGAGTTGTTGAGTTCTTTTTCAACTTCTAAATTCCACAAACGACCATCTTCTAAACGTATGATAACTCCACCTTCAATCAAGGAATTCAAAGCTTCTTCAAACTCTTTTACTGGATAACCAACCACAAGAGCCAATTCCCTTAAGTCATTCGAAATAGGCTCACCAATATGAAGCATTAAAAGTCGCAACATGACATAGATACATTTCTCGGTCGGCGACAAACAAAAAAGAGTCAAAAGCCATTTGTATGCAAAAAGCCTCGTCCATGGCAATTTACTGGACATTCTCTTTATCCTTCCTATGCTTATACCATGAGGTTTCTGATTGTTGAGTGTTGTTCTTCAACTCTTCTTCAACTTCTAAACTCCAAATGTGTTTGTCATCCAAAAGAAAAATGCGTCCAGTTTCTGCTAAGAGATCTAATGCATCATCAATCTCTTCAATTGAACAGCGTGCTAATGAGGCTAAAGCTCGTAAATTGTTTGTAAGAGGCTTTCCAGTATGTAACATTTTTAACCGCAACCTCATGTAAATATTTCCTTCCATAGGGGGCAAATCAACGAAATCAAGAAGCCATTTTTCTACATTAATTTTCACCAATTGGTTTTTATTGGACATTAGTAATTTCCCTTTCTTTAACTAAATGTAAAATTGCTAAAGCATCCGCTTCATTATCATCACAAGGCGCGTGTCCTTTTGCACGCATTGCCTTTATCATTTCTTCTTTTGACGCATTCCCCTTGCCCGTCGTCGCTTTCTTAATCGTACAAACTGGAATGCCTTCATACGGTATCTGATGATCTTCACACCACGCTGTTAACGTTGCTAACAAACCACCGTAAACATGCGCCGCATCGGTTCCAACATGACGTCTCACTTCTTCAAAATACACCGCGTCAATTTGACCTGCTGTCTGCTTTATTTCATTAAGCCATTGTTTAAAGCGTAAATAACGCATCCCACCGCCTTCAAAACGGCGGGATTTAAAATCAACGGTGCCACTAAATACGTCACCATCCCCTCCACACATCGCCCACCCCATCTTCGTTCCTAGATCAAAACAAAGAATCGTGTTAATCACCGCACCACTCCGTACATAATGTGTTTTATAAGATTGTTTTTTTCAAAAAATGAAAGAAAGAATGGTGTATAGAATATGGAAAGATTGCCTAATATAGTTAGTAATATTATAGCTGCTCTTGCTCTCATTGGTAGTGTAATCTCGTTTTTTCTGTCATGGTATATGAGAAACGCAGATCTAAAAAGAGCTGCTAAAATACGAAAAGAAGATTTACGCAATGTAGAAAAACAGTTTAAGCATCTAGAAAAGCAAAATAAATCATTGCAAAAGCAAGCCACATCATCAGAAAAACATGTCAATTTTTTACTAAAAACAAAAGAAGAGCTGGATTTAGGACCACCACTACTTTTTAAGCCTAATAGCCCTACTCTAGATATAAATGACCCTAATAATGGCCCCATCCATATAATAGTACGCATCAAAAATCCCACCGAACAAATAATACAAATGAATAATATCTGGATAGATCAAAAGTGCCCTTTCGAATTTTATAAAATAGAGTGTTATGCTTCTAGTATTAGTAAACGTTTAGAAATTTACCCAACATCATCAAAGCACATTGATTTTATAAAACCTACAACTAAACCACAAATACAATTCGATAGATGCACTATTGCTCCATTTAACATCGACCCAGGAGAAGAAAAGAAATGGGATATTTTTATTCTTCCCCAAAATTTAGATAAACCAGCTTCTCCACTCTTCATTTTAGAACATACTTCATCAAATCATCCCCAAAAGACGATTAAGCCTATTTTTTGGACAAATTTCATCGGTCGTTTTTCTTGATAAGCTCATCTTTTAGATCCCATATTATTTTGTTTTTTTCCTCTATTTCATCTCTCAGCTCTTGTGTCAGTTTAAACCAGTAATAAACTTGATAGAGAAGATAAAAATTAGTAGCCATGAAAATAGCTGTCGGTATCATTTCCATTTCTCTCTCCTCACTTACTTTTCTTCTGAGAAGAGCTATTTTTATTATCAGTAGATACTTCGCCACTATTAATTAAAGTACCACCACCAACGTTTCTTGTATCAACACGTGCATTCCCGCAAACAGTTGCATTGTCATAAATCTTCGCAGTACCATAAATTAATGCCTCCTCGTAAACCTGTGCTTTACCATAAACTTCTGCATTCTTAGTAACGGTAGCATATCCATAAACGCGCGCTTCTTCATAAACCTGTGCAGCACCCCAAATCTCTGCATTTCCATACACACACGCATTGCCATAAACCTTAGCATTACCGCCAACAACTACTCGACCATAAGCCTGTGCTTTATCATAAACTTGAGCATTGGAGTAAACTTGAGCATCACTAAAAACCATAGCCTCTCCCCCAATCCAACAGTCACCCTCATGACTAAGATTGGCCTCTTTTGCTATCCAGCCCCCTAAATCACCTTTCTTAACGTTTCCAAAGCTTCTCAATGCACGAATACGATGTAAAATATGCGTACAATCATCTTTCTTACTGTTAAGTTGGTACTCTTTAATTTCACCAGTGAATTCATATTTCTTAGTTGGATCAACTGGTACAATATTATCTTTAAGTTTAGTAATCTCTTGTTTAAGTCTCTCAATTTCCTCACCCCGTGATTGAACATCTGCTGTTAGGCTGTTTATAATTTCGTTCTTTCTTTTGAACGTGTCATCATATTCATCTATCTTTTGATTAAGTTCTTTAAGGTCTGCATCACATTCATCAATTGTCTGCTTGGTTTCCTTTAAAAACTTAATCTCTTTTTCTTCAATTTCTTCCTTAAGATTGCTAATTTGGATTTGAAGCTTTGCAATCTGTCTTACAAGTTGTTTAGACTTCTCGCGATAATGCAATGCAAAACGAAACATCACACCGCTAAAAAGCAATATTCCCATCAACGCACACACAATCATTATCATTTCATTTGAACTCATCTTGATCTCCATTAATTTTTATGATGGCGGTCATCACAACCAATCTGTTTTGCCTCGCATTCCATTAAGAAAAGCAGGCAACATACTGCATGTGCCAAATGTGATAAATCACTCTCAGCATCCTTATGTTCTCCACCAAACCATGCTAATAAATGACGCAAAGCGGCACCGTGAAACCGGCTCCAAGCCATGCCATTACGCCAGTTGTTTGCTCCGTATTTCTTTGCTCCAAACTCTAAAACACGACCGATTTCCATCAGTGCTAAAGGCGGTATAAGATCTGAACGAGGCTTCCCATCATCATTCTTATGGGCTTCATTTATAGCCATAATCATCTCCTAAGGCTGCAAACAGTCGCACGCACTATCAACGCGGGGGCTTTTGCAAATTTTCGTAATTGGGGGGCGCTGCTCTTGCATTAATCTTTGTAAGCGCTCTGGATAAAAAAAATCATCAGGGCGCAAATCTATCCCATGTTCACGTGCATAAGCTAATAACTGTGCTTGATAAATCGAAGGAAATAATCCATTAGCACCGCCTCTCTCTTTGGAATAAGTGATACGATAAACAGCGCCTCTACATTTCTGTAAAATGCGTGAAACTTTCATCGCCCCCCCTAAATATTTTATTATGGTATATGCAGGTTCTTTTTTCATAATAACAAAATTTCATATTTTATGAATTTTATAAAGATTAAATTTCAGTTTTTTTTAATTGATTTTTCATTTGATATAAATGAGCTTTATTTTT
>NZ_LR607250.1:0-7139 GCF_902162175.1 Bartonella saheliensis | reverse complement strand
TGACTGATACATGTTTTGATAATAGTTTTTCGAAATTGTTCATGAGAAAACCCATATTTATTTGCCATAGTGGCTAAGGGTGAATTTGTCATTATTGTTTTCCTTATTTTACGCGCAACTCACCCGTTGCGTGAATCACGCATGTGTTAAAAGTTGTTTGGTTTGCTAGAAAGGAATGACATCCTTTTCTGAAGAGCCGCTGTTCTGGGCTGTCATAGTTTGTTTACAAGCTTTTGAGTTATCATAGATTTTTGTATTGCCATAAATTCTTGAATCGGCATCAATAATGACATTTCCATAAATTTGTGTGTGTCCAAAAATATGACCACCATCTATTTTGGCGTTATTATAAATTTTTGCATTGCCAAAAACTTCAGCGGAATAACGAACTTGTGCGTTATTATAAATCTTAGCACTATCGTAAATCTTGGCAAAAGAATGCACCTTGGCATCATTATAAATCCAACAATCGTTTTCATGGCTTAAATTATCTTCATCTTCTATGAAACCGCCAAGATCACCAGCTTTTACATCTCCAAAATCTTTTAAAGCACGGATACGGAAAAGATTAATGTATCCATCAACTTCGATTGTCTCATCAGTGAGTTCGTATTTCTTTTCCATGATTATTATCCTTATTTTACGCGTAATTCACCCGTTGCGTGCATCACGCATGGTTAAAAGTTGTTTTGTGTTGTTAGAAAGATGACTATAGAGATCTTCTAAGATTAGAATTTTATTCCCTATTCATAAGCTCTTAATGCATGGATTGTCTTTTAATTTCTTCAGACAGGAGGCCCATACCTTTAGTGGTAATTTTTGCAGCTGGAATGAGTTTTTCAGTCCCCTCTGAAGTTTGAATAGTGATAACAGGACAATCCATAAGGCCTTTTTGTATTTTGTCTTGATAAGGCAATAAATGTGCACGGCAAGTGCGTCGATACACCCACCCTTTTAGTTGTAAGAATTGAATGAATTGTTTTGGTTGCATCTCGAATATTTTAGCAGCTTCATTAAGACCAAAAAGCCCATCAGAACGTTGTAAACTTTCAAGAGTCATTGCTTTTGGTTTTAACTCTCTAATGATAGTGTCTTTTTGCTCTATTTGTCCTTGTAGGTAATTCAAAAAGCCAATCATAGCTTGCGGACAAGAGTAATCGATTTGTGGTGTTATTGCTTGTTTAGCCCGCCGTTCACATTCGATAAAATATTGCCTTGCTTTTTTCCCTTTTTCATTACGCTCTACCATGGCGAGTTCTTTAGCCATGTCTAATGTGAGATGATATTCTACTGCTATGGCATTATTCGCCTCCATTTTTTTGTGGAAGCGAAAAAAGTCCTTACCATCAAGAAAAGCATATGTCATGATGCGCTTTTTAATCCAAGTAGAGAAATCTTGTTTGCTTTCCAAAAACGCATGCAAATCACGCGCATTGACTGTTTGAACGCTTTCATTATTGACAGTTTTATTAGCGATAGCGATAGGATTATCCATTTTTCAGACCTCCTAGTAAATTATCAATCTTGATGACAGAAGGTGGCGTATTAAAAACGCTTTGAGTATATTGAGTAATTAGGATAGTTAGGAAGGACATCAGAAGGGTGTAACCGGTTCTGCTCTTCATAAGTCCCGTAGACTTCATCAATATATTTTTCTGTAGCTAAATCATCTAGAAGTTGATTGAAAGCCTCGCTTTCTCGAATGAAGTAATGAACCCTAGAGTCTTCATTAAGGTTCTCTCTGTTCTGGTTTACATAGAATTCAGCGATTTCTTCAGAGATATCTTCACACCGGTTATTTTCTGGTTCCACACGCAAGATTTTGACGGCATTATCGGCTTCATTAATAAAGTCGATAATGTCTTTTTCTTCGAAGAAAGGTCCATATTGAGCGAGATTTTCTGTTTCGTCTTCGCAAATGACTAAGAGAATTTCCTTAGAAGTTATGAAAACTGGTTTGTCCACAATTGCCTCCATGATGCCTATTGGCAACGGTTAGTTTATAAGATATGAGGCATATATAATACGCATAATGCATACGTGTCAATAAAAAAGTATGCATTATGTGTATTTTTAATAGAATGATATCAAAAATCCTCTTATGGATTTTCATTAATTGTCGTTTCTCTACAAAGGAGAGAGGAAGAAGTTATGAGAAAAAAACAAAGAGATATAGAATTAAATAATGAAATAGTACGATTAATTTCTACTATTAGTTATGAGAGGCAAAAAGCTTTCATTTTTTTTCTTCATCATTCAGGCGATTTAAAAGGTGAAGAATTGTTTCTTTATCTGTCTGACTTGTTTTCTTCAGTAGATCAATGATTTGTTCTTCAATAGATTGTTTTATTGTAGAAATTGGAAAGGAGGGACCTTCTCCTTCTCCAGTTAACAACCATGCTTCACTAATTCTAAATGCTTTTGCGTATTTTTTAGATGCACGTGATATTCCTCTAAGTCCTTGTTCATGTTGTATATAACTAGAGTAGTTCCATCCAAAATACCTAGTTGCTTCTTTAGCACTTCTAAAACCACGTAATAAGCGCGCTTTCATTAATCTAGAAGACTGATCTTTTGTTTTATCGGGCATTTTTATCTCCATATATATATTCATATTGCATAAAATTGGTATGCATTTCGACTTGACATTAAAATACTCATAATGCATACTTTTCTTCATGAATAAGGTAGAAATAAAACAACTTAGGAAACGCTTTAATCTTACGCTGAACGAAATGGCGGCGTTATTAGGCGTCAACAAATCAACAGTATGGCGTTGGGAAAAACATGGCGTTCCTTCAAGAGGAGCAGTTGCTTATCTTTTAAAATCATTATGTGAACAAGCAAGCCCCCCAATTACGAAAATTTGCAAAAGCCCCCGCGTTGATAGCGCGTGCGACCGTTTGCAGCCTTAGGAGATGATGATGGCTATAAATGAAGCTCATAAGAATGATGATGGCAAATCACGAGTAGATCTTATACCGCCTTTAGCATTGCTTGAAATCGGTCGTGTTTTAGAGTTTGGAGCAAAGAAATACGGAGCAAACAACTGGCGTAATGGCATGGCTTGGAGCCGGTTTCACGGTGCCGCTTTGCGTCATTTATTAGCATGGTTTGGTGGAGAACATAAGGATGCTGAGAGTGATTTATCACATTTGGCACATGCAGCATGTTGCCTGCTTTTCTTAATGGAATGCGAGGCAAAACAGATTGGTTGTGATGACCGCCCCCATAAAAATTAATGGAGATCAAGATGAGTTCAAATGAAATGATGACGATAGCGATAGTTGTGTGTGCGTTGATGGGAATATTGCTTTTTAGCGGTGTGATGTTTCGCTTTGCATTGCATCATCGTGAGAAGTCTAAACAACTTGCAGAGCAGATTGAAAAGTTTCAAATCCAAATTAGCAATCTTAAGGAAGAAATAAGAGCGAAAGAGATTAAGTTTTTAAAGGAAACCAAGCAGACCATTGATGAATGCGATGCAGACCTTAAAGAACTTAATCAAAAGATAGATGAGTATGATGACACGTTCAAAAGAAAGAACGAAATTATAAACAGCCTAACAGCAGATATTCAATCACGCGACGAGGAAATAGAGAAGCTTAAAGACGAGCTTAAGCAGCGTGATGCATTTGTAAAAGAAAAGTCTCATAAGAATAAGAAGAAAAGTAAGTGAGATGAGAGGGATGGAAGATATGAAAGTTAAAAAGAAGTATGAACTTACAGATGACGTAGTTGATCTTGGTCCTTTCAAATTACACCGTATACGCGCTTTGAGAAGCTTTGGTAAAGTAAGAAAAGGTGATTTAGGTGGTTGGGTAGAGAGTGAAGATAACCTTAGTCATGAAGGCGATTGTTGGATTAGTGGTTTGGGGGCTGTTTTTGGGGAGGGAAGATTAGATGGTGATACACTAGTTCCAAACTTTAATTGCATTTATAAGACGATTTACAAATTGTCTATGTTAACACCACAGAAATACATGCAATCACTACCTTGGCACCGTAGAATATGGGAGCGACTCCGTTATTATTGGGAGTACAGAATATGGCTGTAAAGAAAAGTAAGTGAGGAAAGGGATGGGCTTTATTGCACTTATTATATCTTGTTATGCAGCTTATACCGCTTTTAAAACCGTAAAAGAGCTTAAACAAGAGATAGATGAAAAAGACGAAATAGTACACGAGCAAGCAAAGTTAATCCAAAAATTATCTAATCGTAACATTTCCTATTGTGCGAATTGCAGTAAAATTGTGTGCAGAGAAGTTGTTTAAAGCACCATGCATAAAAAAGAACAATCAGTAAATTAAGGTGATTTAAATGTCTCATACAATCCTTTGTTTTGACCTAGGTACGAAGATGGGATGGGCGATACGTGGAGGGGATGGTGACGTATTTAGTGGTACCGTTGATTTTAAATCCCGCCGTTTTGAAGGCGGTGGGATGCGTTATTTACGCTTTAAGCAATGGCTTAATGAAATAAAGCAGACAGCAGGTCAAATTGACGCGGTGTATTTTGAAGAAGTGAGGCGTCATGTTGGAACCGATGCGGCGCATGTTTACGGTGGTTTGTTAGCAACGTTAACGGCATGGTGTGAAGATCATCAGATACCGTATGAAGGCATTCCAGTTTGTACGATTAAGAAAGCGACGACGGGCAAGGGGAATGCGTCAAAAGAAGAAATGATAAAGGCAATGCGTGCAAAAGGACACGCGCCTTGTGATGATAATGAAGCGGATGCTTTATCAATTTTACATTTAATTAAAGGAAGGGAGATCTTAGAGTGATGTCCAGTAACAAAGTAGCGTGTGCAAAGTTTAAGTCAGATCAGTTTTTAAAAGAGCTTATGGGCTTAAAAGCAACAGAGAAGGCAGTTTATACAACTCTTGCGTTGCTTATGAATGATAAGAAAGCGCCTCTTATCAATAATGCGTCTTATTTATCAAGTTGGTGTGGGTGTTCAATAAGAACGTTTCAAAAGGCATTAGAGACTTTAATAAGCATGGGTTACATCACGCGTTTAGAGAATGGGAACTTATGGCATAGGTCATTAGCTTTTGATTATACGATTAGCAAAGCTTCAGAAAGAGCTTCAAAAGCAGCGCATATAAGGTGGAGTAAGAAAAGAGAGGAGGCAATACATGTCCAGTAAATTGCCATGGACGAAGCTTTTTGCATACAAATGGCTTTTGACTCTTTTTTGTTTGTCGCCGACCGAGAAATGTATCTATGTCATGTTGCGACTTTTAATGCTTCATATTGGTGAGCCTATTTCGAATGACTTAAGGGAATTGGCTCTTGTGGTTGGTTATCCAGTAAAAGAGTTTGAAGAAGCTTTGAATTCCTTGATTGAAGGTGGAGTTATCATACGTTTAGAAGATGGTCGTTTGTGGAATTTAGAAGTTGAAAAAGAACTCAACAACTCAAATGAAGAGCTAGATAATTTCATTTGCAATAATAATGAAAAAAGGGAGGTGAATTATGTCAACTAAGTTGGCTTGGGTTCGCAGCTTTCCTTCAGATTGCCTTGCAGAAACAAATGGTATGAAAGCATTTCAAATAGCAACATACGTTACATTGAAATGGCACATGCGTAAAAGTGGAGAACCCATTTTTTGTGATCAAGATAAATTAGCACATAGTGCTGGCTGTTCAAAAAAGATCTTTAATAAGGCGTTAGAGTTTTTATTACGTGACAAGAAGATCATCTGTTTAGACGATGGTCGTTTGTGGAGTTTACAAGTTGAGGAGGAACTCAATAACTCGAATGAAAATTTAAGCAAGTTTTCAGAAAGAGCACAAAAGGCAGCAAAGGCAAGATGGGATAAAAATAAAGATAACAGTGACGATGATGCTAAAGATGCTACAAGCAATGCTAGTAGCAATGCTACAAGCAATGCACAAGCAATGCTTAATGATGCCAATCACAACCACAACCACAATCACATATATAATAAAAAAAATAAAACTATCGTTTTATCAAAAAAAGAAATCGATTTTGAAGATTTAGAAACAACCGATTTGGTTGGAGAACCAATCGAGGGTGATGATGTTCAATCAGAACAAATCGAAACGGGTGTAGAAAACCAACCTCCCATTCACGAGCAAGAAAACGTTTCGAAAAAACCAAAACGTTCAAAAGCTAATCGAGATTGTCACTTGCCCAATGATTTCGAGCCTAATTTGCAATACGCAATCGATAAAGGATTAACGCATGATGAGGCGTTATTAGAATTCGAAAGATTTAAACTTCATTGGCAAGATAACCCAAATCGAAATGCTAAAAAAAGTGACTGGCAAAAGGCTTGGTACCAATGGATTACAAATCCCAAATATGGATTGCTAGCCCAGAAAAAGGAAAAATTAGAAAGGGAAAAACAGTATGCAAAACAAAGCAATCAACACACAGAACAACAGCGCGGGTGGAGTTATCGAGTTGCACAGCACATGTCCAATATCAAAAATTCAGATAGTGTTTACAAATTTTTATTCGAGGATGACAACGCAAGCACCATTCCATTGGAAAACAGGACAAAAGCCATTGAGTGCAGAAGCGGAGAGAGTTACAGCATTTGTTAATGATGCGTTGAAAAAGCTTGAAAGAAAAGCGACGGAAGAGGAAATACAAACAACCTATCTTGTCCTTTCAAATGGTCTCAAAAGCCCCATGGGATCAGATGAGAAAGCAACAGCGCTTGCGTATTTTTATGCTCTTAATGGCATAAGTAGCTGGATATTGCAAACAGCAACAAAGAACGCTTTAAAAGGCAAAGCAGAGGGATTAAGTTCAACTTTTATGCCGTCTGCAGCAGATTTTTATCTTTACTGCGAAAAGCTTGAAAGTGATATTCGTTTGCAAGCCAATTGTATTCTTAAGAACCTTCAAAAGCCGGAGATAGGTGATAAAAATCAAAAGACAGCGGTTACACCAGAACGTCCAGATAGAACCGAAAAGAGCCTTGAAGAGGTTTTAAAGGGGATTGAATGATAAACAGTAAAATGGTGAAAATTAGAGATCCTATTGGATTAGATATGCGTTTAAATCGATAAAAAGGCACCGTACAGAGCGATTTAAAGATTTTATGATAGAAACCATATTGAAATTAAAAACGCTTCTGTACGATGCAATATGAGGCA
>NZ_LR607249.1:0-7388 GCF_902162175.1 Bartonella saheliensis | reverse complement strand
TTCCCTTAGGCAAAGCAACCGTAAAACGCTTTGCTGATCAAGAAATTTTTGTAGAATTACATGAAAATGTACGTGGACAAGATGTGTTTGTTTTACAATCCACATCCTATCCAGCCAACGATCATTTAATGGAATTGCTCATTATGATTGATGCGCTTCGCCGCTCTTCGGCGCGTCGGATTACAGCCGTCATCCCCTATTTTGGTTACGCGCGCCAAGATCGTAAACCTGGACCACGTACCCCCATTTCCGCAAAACTTGTTGCCAACCTGATTACCGAAGCAGGAGCCCACCGCGTTTTAACATTGGATCTTCATGCCGGACAAATTCAGGGCTTTTTTGATATTCCCACAGATAATCTCTATGCTGTTCCAGTTATTTCTCGCGATGTCAAAATGCATTACTCGCTTGAAAATGTTATTGTTGTTTCTCCTGATGTTGGAGGAGTGGTACGCGCCCGTTCGCTTGCCAAGCGCTTAAATAGTTTGCTGGCTATTGTTGATAAACGTCGGGAACGCCCTGGTGAATCAGAGGTTATGAATATTATCGGAGATGTCTCTGGAAAAGATTGTCTTTTGCTTGATGATATTGTTGATTCCGGTGGAACACTATGCAATGCAGCAAGTGCTCTCCTCAAACACGGTGCCAATAGTGTTACAGCTTACATCACACACGGCGTTCTTTCTGGAAATGCTATTGAGCGTATCACCAACTCAGAGATGAAAGAATTGGTTATTACAGATTCGATTATGCCAACAGAAGCAATTGAGAAGGCGTATAATATTCGCGTTTTACCGATTGCCGATCTGATTGGCGAAGCAATCGCCAGAACAGCAGCAGAACAATCTGTCTCAAGTTTATTCGGTTAAACAGGTTCTTTGGGATCTCCTGGTGCTGTTTTCACACCAAGATCAGGGAAAGCTATAATGCGTTGGCCATTAAAATGTGTATGGATAACAATAAAGCCGCGTTCTTCAAAATAGCTTAAGAGTCGGCGTGCACGGCTTAGCGAATGGGTTCCGTAAAGACGCGCTAAAAATGCATCTGATGGGCAAGGTTTTTCTTTCAAAGCAGCCTGTGCCACATGCAAAAAGACACCTTGAACATCATCTTCTAAACTTTCTGATAGTTGCAAAAGGCGTTTCCAATTTTCACTCACAGCGGTTTCTTCATCAACACAAGCTTGAGCAACAGCCAATTTACGTCGAAATTGTGAAAGATTCAAAGGGTCTCCTGAAAGTCCATGAATACGACAACGCACCAAGAAATCTTGATAAAGCACCGCTGTAGAACGATAAAAAGCCTCAGGATCATCAAGAATTTCCCGAATAACACGTTCTACTTGTCTCTCTCTCTCTACAACAGAAAGCTCCGGAAATAAGCTTGGGCTTTCTTCCAATAACTCTTGTTTTTTATGTACAGCTTCTTCTAACATTTCATGAATTGATTTTTCCCGCACCGGCTCTCGTGATTGTTTACAGGGAATTAAAATTTCTTCCGGTGCAGCAGTAAAAACCAGTTCTTTTGCATCCATTCGCTCTGTTGGCAGAGGCATTAATTTGGGACTAGAAGAACGTGCTAATGTTTCAACAGGACCAATAATAATCCGCAAAGAACGTCGTGATAAAGCAGGTCCTAAAGCTATAAAATGACCCCGTTCAAGATCTCTAAACATTTCTGCTTGACGACGTTCCATTCCCAAAAGATCAGCAGCACGCACCATATCAATATCTAAAAAAGTCCGCCCCATTAAAAAATTGGATGCTTCAGCAGCAACATTTTTAGCAAGCTTAGCCAAACGCTGTGTAGCGATAACACCAGCAAGCCCTCGTTTTCGCCCTCGACACATAAGATTTGTCATAGCGCTAAGCGAAATTTTACGCGCTTCATCAGAAACTTCTCCCGCTGCCGCTGGAGCAAACAATTGTGCTTCATCAACCACCACAAGCATAGGATACCAATAATCACGTTCCACATCAAATAACGCACCAAGAAAAGCCCCCACAGCACGCATCTGCTGTTCCGTATCTAAACCTTCAAGATTGAACACCACCGAAACCCGATGTTGACGAATGCGATGAGCAATACGCGTCAATTCTAGTTCGCTGCGTTGCGCCTCAACAATAACATGACCAAATTTATCTGCCAAAGTGACAAAATCGCCCTCTGGATCAATCACACAATGTTGCACCCATGGAGCACTTTGTTCAAGCAAACGTCGTAGAAGATGTGATTTCCCTGAACCTGAATTGCCTTGTACCAAAAGACGTGTTGCCAATAATTCTTCCAAATCAATACATGCTGATACGGATTTACGCAAAGCATTACATTCTGCCGTCTCACCCAAGGCGATTTCAACTTTCATAACATCTCCAGTATTTGCTTTTGAATATATCGGCTGATATTTATTCTAAACCACGTTTGTAACATTTCCTTTTTCTCAACGGTAGAAATCATCGATTTTTCCCACAACTCTTGCATCTGCGCAGAGTTTGAATTATAGAGAAGTCTTCTGCGTAGACACCCTTGGAGGCAGCGCAGAATGGAGCAATCGCTATGAGTTAGCGCATATCTTCATATTCATACAAAAACTGTTGTTGGTTTTTGATGGATCTCCAATCATGTAAAAGGACTTAAATTATGAGCAAAAGCTACACTCTTAAGGCCGAAATACGCGAGCGGGTTGGTAAGGGGTCCTCCCGTGAACTTCGCCGTAACGGTCTTATACCTGCTGTCATTTATGGTGAAAAACAACCACCTTTGGCAATTACAGTTCCCTATAAAGAAATTTTTTACAAAATTCACGCTGGCGGATTTCGTACCACCGTTGCAACAATTGCAATTGGTAAAGAAAAAATCATGGTTCTCCCAAAAGATTATCAATTAGACCCCGTACGTGATTTTCCCCTCCATGTAGACTTTCTTCGTATTTCGGCAAAATCCGTTGTGGAAGTAAATATCCCCGTACACTTCCTCAATGAAGATACAGCTCCTGGCCTTAAAAAGGGAGGCGTCCTCAATATTGTTCGCCATGAAATTGAATGTACTGCTCCAGCAAATGCTATCCCTGAAGCGATTGAAATTGACCTCTCCAGCTATTCTATTGGTGATTCTATCCATATTTCAGCAGTACAATTGCCAAAAGATGTGACACCAGTCATTCAAGATCGAGACTTTACCATTGCAACCATTGCAGCGCCTGCTGGCATGGGTGTCAGTGATGAAAGTTCCGAACAAGAAAATGAAACTGACGAAAACTAATAAGTTTCACAAGGCGGGAACTTTTCCCGCCTTAACCTCTGCCCTAATCTATAGAGGTGTTTACAAACCCCTCACACTTTACTGAAGGTGCACATGTGGCTTATTGCTGGTCTTGGCAATCCTGGTTCACAATACCAAAACAACCGTCATAATATCGGTTTCATGGCTATTGACGCCATTTATCAGTCTTTGTCTTTTTCTCCATGGTCAAAAAAGTTTCAAGCAGAAATCTCTAGCGGTTTCATAAATAGTGAGAAGATTTTTCTTATTAAACCGCAAACCTTTATGAATCTCTCCGGCCAAGCCATTGGCGAAGCCTTGCGATTTTATAAATTAGATGTGAAGAATCTGATTATCATTTATGATGAATTAGACTTACCACCAGGAGAGGTTCGTGTAAAAACCGGTGGAGGAAATAACGGACATAACGGTATAAAATCTATCGATGCCCATTGCGGTATTGACTACTGCCGTGTACGCTTAGGAATTGGGCGCCCTAATTCTAAAGAGCTTGTCCATCAGTACGTCTTGGGAAATTTCACAAAATCTGACCAAGAATGGTTACCTTCCCTCTTAGAGGCAATTGCAAAAAATATCGCTCTTCTTATAAAAGGTGATAAAGGTGCCTTTATCAAGGGAATCTCACAAATCATGAGCAATAAAAGTCTATAATAACAGCTCCTTATCCATCAAACAGAATAACACAACATTGCTTTGTACAGTTCTGCTGCATCCTCCCTCCTTTAAGAAAAGGAGAGAAGCAAACAAAAAATAATCACATTCTCTTTTAAGTATCAAAGATTTATTGAGATGAAAAGTTAACTTTATGATATACGCTTATACTGTTCACTTAAAGCCTTAGAAATCTTCCCACCAATTTCACAATATCACGATATGTAAACCAACAGGAGTACAATCCATAAAGATTCAATGACATTTCAATTAAAATAGCTCTTGAAAATTAAAACAATTTACTAGGATTAATGGTGGACTCTAGGGGATCATACACATTGGCTTGTTGGCTTAACACACGAGGTGCACTGGCATTGTTTTGCAGCACCACCACACGCGAACCAACCGGAACACGATCATAAAGGTCAATAATATCCTGATTCAGCAAACGAATACACCCACTTGAAATAGCACGACCAATCGACCACGATTCATGCGAGCCATGGATACGGAAGAGCGTATCCTGTCCATTTTTGAAAAGATAAAGTGCACGTGCTCCCAATGGATTATCAGCTCCTGGTGGCATTCCTTTCCCCAAATGCCCATAACGTTCTGGTTCTCTGGCCATCATTGCTGCTGTAGGAACCCAACTTGGCCATCGACGCTTGCGTTGTATAATTCCCTCACCTTCAAATGCTAACCCTTCCTTACCAACTCCAATGCCGTAACGCAAAGCGCTTCCATTTTCACCAATAAGATAAAGAAAACATTCCTGCGTATCGACAACCAGTGTTCCAGGAGGATAAGAAGTATAATAAATCACTCTTTGTCGCCAAAATTTTGGATCAATTGTTGCAAGATCAATAGCAGGCAATAAGTAAGGCTCATTTGTTATAGGACCATACAAGGCCTGCATTTCTGCTGGAATGTGTCGAACTTGTTGAGAAGTAACAGACAACATATTTGACTGACGCGTAGCACATCCAACCAAAGCCAAAGGTGCTGCAATTAAAAAGGCACGACGAGATAACACTCTCTATTTTCTCCAATTAATTCTTATGCAGATTTGCATACTATGAAAAACTTAGCACATTGTTAATGTTAATTTAAAATTCTCCCATCATGAAGATAGAAGACTTTTAAATATGATGGAAAAAAGGCAAATTATTTTTTTCACCATAGACTTTTTCCTTACCTACAGCAACAAGAGACTATAACTCTTTTCAAAATATGCTATAAAAACGCTAAACAAGCGTTATCTTAACCATACAATCAACAGAAAAGAAGACAAACTCATGGGTTTTAAATGCGGTATTGTGGGATTGCCGAATGTAGGTAAATCCACCCTTTTTAATGCACTCACAAAAACAGCCACAGCACAAGCTGCCAATTATCCTTTTTGTACAATCGAACCCAATACCGGTGAAGTTGCTGTGCCAGATTTGCGGATGGAGAAAATTGCCTCCATCGCTGGTTCAAAAGAAATCATTCCCACACGCATCAGTTTTGTCGACATTGCTGGACTTGTGCGCGGCGCTTCAAAAGGGGAAGGTTTAGGCAATAAATTTTTAGCCAATATCCGTGAAGTTGATGCCATTATTCATGTTTTACGCTGTTTTCAAGATGATGATATTACCCATGTAGAAGGACGCATTGATCCCCTTTCTGATGCCACAACTGTTGAAACAGAACTTATGCTTGCGGATCTTGAAAGTTTGGAGCGACGAATCATACAAATTCGCAAACGTGCCACTGGAAAAGATAAAGAAGCTCTTACTATTCTACCCGTTATGGAAGCAGCCTTAAATTTACTACAAAAAGGAAATCCTGTTCGATTATTGCTTAAAGATATCTCTTCCGAAGAACGCCGCATCCTTGAGAGTTTAAATCTTCTCACTTCTAAACCCGTCCTCTATGTATGCAATGTAAGTGAAAATGACGCTGCTCATGGAAATAACTTGACACAAATGGTCGAAAAGATGGCAACAGAGCAAAATGCTCAAAGCATTATCATTTCTGCTTCTATCGAAGCTGAAATCACGCAACTTAATGAGACGGAAGCTTTAGAATATCTTAATGCCCTAGAGCTCTTTGAACCAAGTCTAAACCGCCTTATTCGTGCTGGCTATTCTTTACTGGATCTCATTACTTATTTCACCTGTGGTCCGAAGGAAACACGTGCATGGACGATCAGACGTGGCACAAAAGCCCCCCAAGCAGCCGGTGTTATCCATTCAGATTTCGAACGTGGTTTTATTCGCGCTCAAACCATTAGCTACGAAGATTATATTACCTTAGGAGGAGAAAACGGTGCAAAAGAAGCAGGGAAAGCCCGTGATGAAGGTAAAGAATATATTGTGCAAGACGGCGATATTATGTTGTTTAAACATAATACTTAAAGAGTCGCTCTCTCTTAATATTTTGTGCCTTTTAAGCAAATTAAAGAGTAGGGATAGGGTTTACAAATATCCCTTCTAGAAAGCTTTAAGAAGCAAATATTCTGTTGAAAGTATTTTTAAGCTGAAACGTATAGAGTATTTTTCTTTCAAACAGATTGAAATTATTAAGATCTAATCTCAATTTTCCTTTGAGTTCTTAAAAAAACAAAAAGAGCTTCTTGCCTAAAGTTTTTACATTTCTCAAACGCTCTGTATAAAAAACAGTGCCATCACATGTTATGACAGCAACTGTTCTAATCATAGACAATGGAAACACGAAATTAGCGAGCCCAACGTCCTTCGTATTTAAATGTTGGAGCGTCCTTTAAAGAATCTTTTGTTGCATTCGTAATAAGTTTCCACTTACCATAATCATTTGTCATCTGAATTGTTTCTGGAGAAACAACCACATAACTCTCCCCTATACCAAGGAAACCACCAACAGCAACCACAAACCCTGCAATATTATTTTCACGCAAAATAATATCTTTTACTTCACCAATATTTTCATTTTCTATATTGTATACATTTGCACCAATAAGACTTGAAGCAACAAAATCCGTTGCTAAAGGTGTAACATAACGCACAGACATATCTGATCCCACCTGAACAATACCTGTAGAAGAAATCATTTCAGGTTTAGAAGGGACTTCGAAAGACTGAGCATAAGTACTAGAAGCCATCAAAACTGATATAAGAGCAGTATAGGCAATTTTCTTCATTTTAACATCTCCGTTTTTACTTTGCTTTTACTTTATAAAGTGTCAATGCATCATAATCAGAATTGTTCCCTACACTCTTTATACTCTTTCAAGACCAGTTCCTATAATTTTTTCTGCTAGACTTTTACCTTCTCCTTTCATTTTTTTTCTAAACCACGCCAGAGATGAGCTTTTAAAATATAAACAAGCCCTCCAAAAAGGATCAAAAATAAGATAACACGAAAACCAGTTTTTTTACGAATTTCCATATGAGGATCAGCAGCCCACATTAAAAAAGCAGAAACATCACGTGCAT
>NZ_LR607248.1:0-7650 GCF_902162175.1 Bartonella saheliensis | reverse complement strand
TAAAATTTGTAGTTGCGTTATTCTTGCTATAGCTCTCAGTCAAGTGTAAAGATGGATGATAGAAAAACTATCAGGAATACATTCAGGAATACATGATGAAGGTTGATTATTATGAAATTCTTGGCGTAACTCGTGAATGTGATGATAAAAAGTTGAAATCCGCTTTTCGTAAGTTGGCAATGCAGTATCATCCTGATCGCAACGCCGGGGATAAAGAGGCAGAGCGAAAGTTCAAAGAAATTGGCGAAGCCTATGAAGTTCTTAAAGATCCTCAAAAGCGTGCTGCTTATGACCGATTTGGTCATGCGGCCTTTGAAAATAGCGGTGGTCAAGGGGGAGGCAATCCCTTTAGCGGTTTTGCTTCCGGTGGTGGATTTGCTGATATTTTTGAAGATTTTTTTGGTGAGATTATGGGAGGTGCACACCGTAAGCGTGGTGATGGTCGCGAACGTGGTGCTGATTTGAGTTATAATATGGAAGTGACTTTAGAAGAGGCATTTTCAGGAAAAACTGCAGAAATTAATATTCCTAGTTCTGTCACGTGCGATGTTTGTGAAGGTTCAGGAGCGAGAAAGGGCTCTAGTCCACAAGTTTGTGGGACATGTCATGGGTCTGGTCGTGTGCGTGCCGCACAAGGTTTTTTTTCTATTGAAAGAACATGTCATACATGTCATGGACGTGGTGAAACGATTACAGATCCATGCCCCAAATGTCAGGGTACACGGCGCATAGAGAAAAAACGTTCATTGAGCGTGAATGTTCCAGCTGGTATTGAAGATGGGACGCGTATTCGTCTTTCTGGTGAGGGTGATGCTGGTGTTCGTGGTGGTCCCAATGGTGATCTTTATATTTTCCTTTCCGTTAAACCACATGAATTTTTTCAGCGAGAAGGAGCAGATCTTCACTGTCGCGTTCCTATCTCGATGGTAACAGCAGCGTTAGGAGGAGAGTTTGAAGTTTCTGATCTTGATGGTGTTAAAGCACGTGTTAAAATCCCAGAAGGGACACAAAATGGACGTCAATTCCGCCTTAAAGGCAAAGGCATGCCCATGTTGCGCCGTCAGCAGTTAAGAGGTGATCTATATATTCATATCACGATTGAGACACCACAGAAGCTCACGCACGAGCAACGTGAACTATTGCAAAAATTTGAAAAGCTCTCAAATCATGAGAATTCACCACAATCACATGGTTTTTTTTCACGGATGAAAGAATTTTTTGAAAATATTTCTGGTTAAAATAGGTGAATGTTTTCAAAGTAAATGAGAAAATATTTTTGGAAGGTTATTTTCATTAAATTTCCGCTTGTCTTATCATCTTTAAAAAGCATTCTTTTGGTTTGAAAAGAAAGAAGAGAGACGATTACTTTAGTGTAAGCTCCTGGCTGTGCAGAATTTTTACATTTTATGGATAAGTCTTATTTTTGAATGTTTATAATATTTTAAAAAGGGCTTATCCATAGAAGGGTGCACTAAATGACTGATAATATTTTCAGTGTAACGGCATTTATCTTTTGTACCATAGAAAGATCGTCATTTAAGGCGATAATGCAAGCCATGTAAGCCTCTTATACATATAAAGCGGTTTTAGAGAAGTGCGAGGTTATGAGGCTTGTTCGTAGAGTCTTGATGTGAATAAATCATATAAGCAATCATCAGGTGGAACCAATTCAGTAAAAATCTAAATTTTTTTTACAGGCAAAATCCTTTTAAAAGCTTCATCATAAAATTTAAAAATGGTAAAATCTTATCAAATAAGACTAAAAAAAAGCTGTTGGGCAATCTATCTCTTCCCAAGAGTGTAGCCTTTCATGATCGGTTGTATAAGGTACTATTTTCATAGTCTTAACCACAGCCTACTCTAAAATATGAGGACTTTTATTCGGATAACGCTAGTCTATGATTATAAATCAATTGTATTGTAAATTTTACATGGTGTTCATATGCTAATTTCATTTTTAATGTGAACGCCAATGGTTTTGATTGATGTGAAATTTGAGTATTAAAATGACAAAATATTCCTATATTCAGATTTTTATTTTTTACGCTATAATTATTTTTTACGCTATAAAAAGATAACTTATTATAATTCTCCATAACATGCATTCTTGTAAAATCAATGGTTGTATATATTCCTATTCATTGTTAAGTATCCATAAGGTAACTGAATGGGTTGATTGTACAGCGTAGCTTAAAAGTTTTGCTCTTCAATTTTATATATCAGATCATAAAATAGTGACGTTTTTTGCGCTTATTCTATTTAATTTTTCGCTATTACGTTCATTGAGGAAGTTATTTTCTTGTTTTATCTCGTTATTATTTTTTCATAATTTGAAGGAAAATTGATGATTTTCAGGGGGATGGATAGAGTAAAGCTTTGTTTTATTGTTTTCACTTTTCCTAAATTTCACTAAGAGATAGTAAAAAGTGATGAGGAGGCTCTATTAATGGATGATGCTAAAAACAGTGCTGTTGATGCTTTGGAAAAACAAGCAGCATTTTTATCGTCTGCTTTACCTTATATGCAAAAATATGAAAATGAAACAGTCGTGGTAAAATATGGCGGTCATGCTATGGGTGATCCTGCTTTAGGGCGAGCATTTGCACGTGATATTGCTCTATTAAAGCAATCGGGGATTAATCCTGTTGTTGTTCATGGTGGAGGACCTCAAATTGCTGAAATTTTGATGAAAATGGGAATTGAATCACGATTTGAAAACGGTTTACGAGTAACCGATGAACGGATCGTTGAAGTGGTCGAAATGGTTTTGGCGGGTTCTATCAATAAGGAGATTGTTGCTCTCATCAATGCTGAGGGTGAATGGGCAATAGGGCTATGTGGCAAGGATGGCAATATGGTTTTTGCCGAAAAGGCTTATAGAACAGTCATTGATCCTGATTCGCATATTGAACGTGTTCTAGATTTGGGATTTGTTGGTGAGCCTATTGAAGTTGATCGTACATTGCTGGATCTATTAGCTTGTTCTGAAATGATACCAGTTCTTGCTCCTGTAGCTCCTGGTCGGGATGGTAAAACCTATAATATTAATGCTGATATTTTCGCTGGAGCTATTGCGGGTGCATTAGAGGCTAAACGTCTTTTATTTTTAACTGATGTTCCTGGTGTCTTGGATAAACAGGGTAAACTTTTAAAAGAATTGACAGTTTCTGAGGCTGAGAAACTTATCAAAAATGGAACAATTTCAGGAGGCATGATTCCAAAAGTAGAGACTTGTGTGAAAGCCCTTCAAAATGGTGTGGAAGGTGTTGTCATTTTAAATGGAAAAACCCCTCATTCTGTTTTACTAGAGCTGTTTACCGAACAGGGAGTTGGAACGCTTATTGTTTCATAAATTGTGCGGAGAATTGGAGGAGAAGGCTTTTCATGACGAATATAAAACAGTTGAAATATCCTTTATTAAGCAAACCAGAATTGGCAATATTTGCTGCAACAAT
Source organism: Bartonella saheliensis (assembly GCF_902162175.1). Lineage (NCBI taxonomy): Bacteria > Pseudomonadati > Pseudomonadota > Alphaproteobacteria > Hyphomicrobiales > Bartonellaceae > Bartonella > Bartonella saheliensis. The sequence goes on along the minus strand of NZ_LR607248.1, from coordinate 4,195 downwards.
ATTGTGGGGGATTACGTTTTTAGTCATTCACATTGCGGTACGCTATAGTGGTCCTCTGTTTTTTGTTGGATTTCGTTTTATTGTTGCATCTCTTATATGTGGAGCAATTTTTTGGCGTTCTATAAAAGGTATAACTGTTTATGAAGTTTTTGCTGGGATGGCAATTGGTTTATCCATGTTTTTGGGTTATGCTTTTCAAGCCGCTGGACTTCAAACAATTATTAGTAGTCAGTCGGCTTTTATCACAGCGCTTTATGTTCCGATGGTTCCAATCTTGCAATGGATTGTTTTTAAAAAACCTCCCCGTTTTGCCTGTTGGATTGGTATTGTTTTTGCTTTTATTGGGCTTTTACTTGTTTCAGGACAAAAACCAGGAAGCGTTGATTTTTCAAAAGGCGAGATTTTGACTTTGTTAGGCGCTTTAGCGATTGCTGGAGAAGTCATACTCATCGGAATTTTTGCCAACAAGGTTGATAGTCGGCGTGTAACCATTATTCAGTTATTCTTTAGTGGTTTTTTTGCATTTGCTTGTATGCCTTTGATGGGTGAAAGCATTCCTGAGTTTTCGTGGGTATGGTTTAGTATTGGTATGGGGTTGGCATTAATGAGTGCGATTATTCAATTGGCCATGAATTGGGCACAAAAGTCTATTTCTCCTACCCGTGCAACACTGATTTATGCAGGTGAACCAGTGTGGGCTGGTATTGTTGGGCGTTTGGCTGGAGAGCATTTATCTCCTTTAGCTTTATTGGGTGGTTTATTTATTCTGATTGGAATCATTGTTGCTGAATTACAACCTTCACAATGGCGTAAAAAAAATAAAGCAATTGAAAAGATTGATTAGCGATGCACTTTTCCTACGTTTTTTTTACTTATAGCGTTTTCATTTCAATTGTAGAACAACAAATAATCATTATAAATCAATATATTATCAAATTATTTGAAGGAAGTTGATGTTTTTATCTTTAATGGAGGAAGAAAGGAGTTGTATAAAAAGTACATAAGAACTCTATGCAATAGAGCTTATTTCTACAGTTTCAAACGTTAAAAAGAAAGCTATCCCTTTCAACATGCATTTATTTTATATAAAATTGCTAAAAAGCAAATTATTGCATACAAATAAAAAGCATTTCTCACAAATTTTATCGTAAGTTTAAGTGATATACATATTCACGCGATATTTATACAACGTATTGATTTATAATGATAATATAACATTATTCATATTGAGTTAAAACTCTGAAGATTGTAAAAATCTTTTATGTTAAATCAATCCAAATGACTTGCTTATACACCATAAGTGGGAGCCATGTGGTTAAAATTGCATAAAAAAGATACCTCTCCTCTAAATTCTTTCAAGTCTCAAGGACTATTGCAACATTGGAGGTTTGCAAAGTGTGTGATAGTAGCGGCTTATCCAGCCGATAAGTCATCAAACAAGATGTGAAAAGATCATTTTAGGTCCCTTTGGTATTTAATTTATTAAATAAAAGCCTTATTTTTTAAACTACGAAAAGTTCATGTTTTGAGAAGTTCTTTCGGTTAATATTCTTTTGAAAGGTTCTCGATAGGACATAATTGGTCTTTGCGTTTTGTATTATTCTTTGCTAAATCGCCTTATATGACAATAGATCGTAATTATATTCGTAATTTTTCCATCGTGGCGCATATTGATCACGGCAAGTCCACTTTAGCGGATCGTTTGATTCAAATGACAGGAGGACTTGACACACGTGAGATGAAAGAACAAGTGCTTGATTCCATGGATATTGAGCGTGAACGTGGGATTACTATTAAAGCACAAACAGTACGTTTACACTATAAAGCAAAGAATGGTGAAACCTATATTTTAAATCTTATGGATACACCTGGTCATGTGGATTTTGCTTATGAAGTTTCGCGGTCACTAGCAGCGTGTGAAGGTTCTCTGTTGGTGGTGGATGCAAGCCAAGGTGTCGAGGCGCAGACGTTGGCAAATGTTTATCAAGCTATTGATAATTCTCATGAATTGGTTGTTGTGCTCAATAAAGTTGATCTTCCAGCAGCAGAACCTGAACGTGTTAAAGAACAAATTGAAGATGTGATAGGTATTGATACCTCTGAAGCTGTGGAAATATCAGCGAAAACAGGTTTAGGCGTCCCTGATGTTTTGGAGGCAATTGTTACACAATTACCCCCTCCACGTACAGGCGATGTTGCAAATCCCTTAAAGGCAATGTTGGTTGATAGCTGGTATGATTCTTATCTTGGCGTCATCGTTTTGGTACGAGTCATTGATGGTGTGTTGAAAAAGGGACAAACCATTCGTATGATGGGGACAGGGGCAAAATATCCTGTTGAGCGCGTTGGGGTGTTTACACCTAAAATGGTACAGGTTGATGAATTAGGACCAGGTGAGATTGGTTTTATCACTGCTTCTATCAAAGAGGTTGCCGATACACGGGTTGGTGATACGATTACGGAAGAGCGTCGTCCTTGTGAAAATGCTTTACCTGGTTTTAAGCCTGCACAACCGGTTGTCTTTTGTGGACTTTTTCCCATTGATGCTGCCGATTTTGATGATTTGCGTGCAGCCATGGGCAAATTGCGCTTAAATGATGCGAGTTTTTCTTTTGAGATGGAAACATCGGCGGCTTTGGGGTTTGGTTTTCGGTGTGGTTTTTTAGGGCTTCTTCATCTTGAAATTATTCAAGAGCGATTAGAGCGTGAGTTTAATTTAGATTTAATTGCGACAGCACCTTCGGTTGTTTATCGTATGAATATGAATGATGGTTCTGTTAAAGAGTTGCACAATCCAGCAGATATGCCTGATGTGGTTAAAATTTCTTCTATCGAAGAACCGTGGATTCGTGCGACAATAATGACTCCTGATAACTATCTTGGCTCAATTTTAGAACTTTGCCAGGAGCGGCGTGGAATACAGGTTGGTTTATCCTATGTTGGAACGCGCGCCATGGTGACATATGATTTGCCACTCAATGAAGTTGTTTTTGATTTTTATGATCGTTTAAAGTCAATATCGAAGGGGTATGCTTCTTTTGATTATCAGATGAGGGATTATGCAGAGGGGGATTTAGTTAAAATGTCTATTTTGGTGAATGGAGAGCCTATAGATGCATTATCCATGCTTGTACACCGCACGATTGCAGAAAAGCGTGGACGTTCATTGTGTGAAAAATTGAAAGATCTTATTCCTCAACATATGTTTCAGATTCCAATTCAAGCAGCAATAGGTGGTAAGATCATTGCACGTGAAACAATTCGTGCTTTGCGCAAAGATGTAACGGCGAAATGTTATGGAGGCGATGTCACGCGTAAGCGTAAGCTGTTAGAAAAACAAAAAGAGGGCAAAAAGCGGATGCGCCAATTTGGAAAAGTAGAAATTCCACAATCAGCTTTTATTCAAGCGCTTAAAATGAATAAATAATAAAGTAAGGGAGTCTTCTCCCTTATTGATTGCTTTGGTTTTGTTGATTGGTCAAAGTTCTTTATAGAGTTTTTAAAAATTGCACCTTAATGGCGCAAGAGATCATTAATAGATGTTTTTTCTCGTGTTTTTTGATCAACGCGTTTTACAATAACAGCACAATAAAGGCTTGGTCCCGCTTCACCATTAGGGAGTGGTTTACCGGGGAGAGAACCTGAAACCACAACTGAATAGGGTGGTACTTCACCGATAAAAATTTCACCTGTTGTACGATCAATAATCTTTGTAGATTTCCCAATAAAGACTCCCATTCCTAAAACAGCGCCTTCACGAACAATGCAACCTTCAACGACTTCAGATCGTGCACCGATAAAACAATGATCTTCAATAATCGTTGGGTTTGCTTGCAGTGGTTCTAAAACACCTCCGATTCCCACCCCCCCAGAAAGATGGACATGTTTACCAATTTGTGCGCAAGAACCAACTGTAGCCCATGTATCAACCATTGTGCCCTCATCAACAAAAGCACCAAGATTGACAAAGGATGGCATGAGTATGACATTGGGTGCAATATAGGCAGAGTGGCGTACAATTGCTCCAGGAACGGCACGGAACCCCGCTTTTTGAAAATCATCTTCTTTCCAACCAGAAAATTTCGAAGAAACTTTATCCCACCAATATGATTCACTAACACCACCAGAAAGAGTATGCATAGGATTGAGGCGAAAAGACAAAAGAACAGCTTTTTTCAACCATTGATGAACATGC
>NZ_LR607247.1:0-7727 GCF_902162175.1 Bartonella saheliensis | reverse complement strand
ATTTTTATAACCTTTACGAATATGGAGACGGTACGAGGGAATATGAGGAATTCGGTGGTGGACAATATAACGAAATGCCTGCTGAAGTTGATTACAGTACCAAGGCACAAGTGAAAGCGTGGATATATGGTGGTGATTTGCCAAGCAGCGTATTGAATTGCGAACCGTTGATACGTGAAGTGAATGAGAAAATCAAAAAACGCACCAAGGATGACCAGTTGATTTGTGAGATAACGAATGATTTTGAGAGAGGGTATCCATTGTCTTGTGATGAGATGGACAGAGAGCTAGAAAAAGCGCTTGATATTCAATTAGGTAGGAACCAAAATGAAAAAAAGTGAAAAAAATAAAAAATACGTATTGACATTAAAGGCGGGTTCGTTTAGAAGGGTTGGCAAGTGCTCAAAACACTTAATCGTAAGCGGATAGACCACGATAAGGTTTCTCCCATTCTTAAAATACTGACTGTCTTTTATGCTTTAAATAGCGTATGATGATTTATGTCGGGTGTAGCTATACTATACAAGACCCTTTCGAGGGGAAGGTATAGCGACGGACTTACGACCGTGTTTTGAACGCCCGGCGCCCTTATGGGTGTCAATTTCAAAACTCTAATTTCGTAAGGATTACAAGCATGAATGCTACAGTTAAAAACACCCCCGTTATTTCTTCTATTTCAAATGAAACTGCCCTTATTAATAAACAAGAGCCTGCAAAAAAATACGAATTTACGGGTGAAAACTGCGTTGTTAACGGTGTGACTTTACACCGCATTAAAGCTTTAAAAGACTTTTCTGATGTAAAGGCTGGGGATCTCGGTGGTTTTATCGAAAATGAAAGCAATCTCTCTCATGATGGCGACTGCTGGGTATATGATGATGCTATGGTTATTCAAGCAATCGTTTCCGAAAATGCAAAAATACGCAATAATGCCTGTGTTGTGAATTGGGCCAGGGTTTACGGTAATGCCGTGATTAGTGATAAGGCATGGGTTTTGAGTGATAAGGCACATGTTTATGACAATGCAGTCATTAATGGCAATGCAAAAATTGGAGGCTATGTTTTTGGCAATGCCGTTGTGAGTGATAATGCCGTTATTACAGAGGGGGCCCTTATTTACGATAATGCCCGTGTTTATGAAAATGCGTATGTGAGTGGGCTTGTGTTTAATGATGCCCATGTCTATGGGAAATCACGCCTTGCTGCGTGGTCAAAAGCTTATGGAAATGCTCATGTTTTTGATAAAGCTATAGTTTATGATGGTAGCAGTATTTATGACAATGCCAAGGTTTCTGGCTCGGCACGTGTTGGTCCCTGTGCAAAAATTCACGATAATGCTCATGTGAGTGGCAAGGCACAAATTTGCCAATTTACAACGATTTATGGCAATGCTGTGCTTAAAGAAAATAAGAAATTTTCTGAAGATGTCTGTGGTGTTGATCAGGATATAAATAAAGCAGCGTAAAAAAAGCAGCGGCGCGGCGGGGGCGCCTCCTTTAAAAATCTCATTTAAAAATTTAACGAATATTAGATTAGGGAGTTACCTATGACCAATACAACTGTATCTAAAAAGTATGAACTTATAAATGAAAGTCACGTTAAAGGGATTACTTTATACCGCATTAGAGCTTTAAGAGATTTTGGTGATGTCAAAAAAGGCGACATTGGTGGTTTTATTGAAAGTGAATACAACCTTTCTCACCAAGGTAATTGCTGGGTATATGATGATGCTTGTGTTGTAAGCTCTGGTCGTGTTTATGAAAATGCAAAGGTCTGTGGCAATGCTGTTATTGGTGGGTTTGTTTATGGCAATGCTCATATATGTGGTAAAATCCGCGTGTATTTTGGAGCTCATATTTATGATAATGCGCATCTTTCTGATAAGGTTTGGATTTATCAATATGCACGAGTTTATGGGAATGCAAAATTATCGGGGTGTGCACGCATTTATAGCACGGCTGAGATTTATGATCATGCTGTTGTAAGTAGCTCTTCAAAAATTTATGGCAAAGTTTATGGGAATGCTAGCGTGGGTGGGTATGTTAAGGTCTACGGCTCTGTTTATGGGAATGCAAAAGTGACTGGTTATCACACCATTAGAGGTTTGGTACATGGCAATGCAAGATTAAAAAGAGATGGTTATTCATATGTTGAACAAAACATTTACTATGCATATGGGATTCCAGAAGATTGTGAAATTTATGAAAACGATCACGTTGTAAAGATTAGTGAAAATAAAGCAGCATAAATAAGGGGGCGGGGGGCTGGTTTTAGACAGAAAAAAGCCGCGTCAAAATTAATGAACACGGCTTCTTTTTTATCAAAACCATTATTAACAAGGACAATTCATTACGAAAAAATTAGTGAATTACATATTTTGTGTATAAACGCAATGGCGTTTTTATCAGATTGAAGCATAAAACAAATCATGCTATGCTTAATTCGCAACGTTATTATAGCGTTGTTTTTTAATCGTTCTCTAGAATTTATAGTGTTTTTCTTAAGTATCATAAAAAGCCGTGCCAATTGATTTTGACACGGCTTTTATCTTGTTATTTTGCAATACATACTGGTCTCAAATAAAATACTACATATTGTGTATAAAAACAAATTTATTTTAATTCTATTTGCAATTAAAAAACAAATCATGCTAGTATAAATCCGATTTAAGAAGTTGAGAACCTTGTCATCTTTTTTAGGTGGCAAGGTTTTTTTAATGTGATCTTATCATAACCTTGCTTTTGAATGCTTTTATCAAACAATAGACAATAAAAAACCGCATCCTTTAAAGACACGGCTTTTTATGTACGCTTCTGTTATTCCATTATCCAAGAGTGGACGAATATCTCTATACTACACAAATCGTATAAAAACGCAAGATATAAAACAGGATTCACATTGTGGATTCAGTAGGTTATAATGATATTTTTTGAAATTGATTTAATAACATTATGACCATTACAAGCACTGCTTATTCCAATGAGATGCAAATAGAAGAGCAATCTTCTTTTCGTCAACTCCCGCATAATATTGAAGCCGAGAAAGCTTTGCTTGGTGCGCTTCTTATCAATAATGATGCTCTTGATAGAGTTTCTGATTTTTTAAAAGCAGAACACTTTTTCGAACCGTTGCATCAAAAGCTTTTCGATATCATCTCACAGGTTGTACAAAAAGGAAAAGTTGCCAATCCCATTACCATTAAGCACTTGCTGCCAATAGAAGAAAAGAGAGGTAATGTTGCTGTCTATAATTACGTTATTCGTTTAGCAAAAGAGGCAGTAACAATCATTAATACTAAAGATTACGGGCGGGTTATTTATGATCTTTTCATTAGACGCTCTTTAATTAATCTTGGTACGCAAGTGACTAATATAGCTTTTGAGGCACCACTAGAATTTACACCAGCACAACAAATTGAAACGATTGAACATCAGTTATTTGAATTGGCAGAAAAGGGCAAATATGGGGGTGGCTTTGAACAATTTGATACAGCTCTTACAAAAGCAATTAACATGGCAAGTGCTGCGAAAAAGCGCTCTTCAAAATTATCAGGAATAGCTACTCATATTACAACGCTTGATGCAAAAATGGGAGGACTACAAGCATCTGATTTGATTATCCTTGCAGGGCGCCCTGCTATGGGGAAAACGTCACTGGCTACCAATATTGCCTTTAATATTGCCAATGCTTGCAAGCGTCATGATGACAGCCAAGCCAATGAAGGAGGCATTGTTGGTTTTTTCTCACTTGAAATGTCTACAGAACAGCTTGCAACCCGTATTATTTCTGAACAAACAGGGATTTCATCTTCTGATATGCGTCGTGGCAATATCTCTGAAGAGCAATTTGCAAAAATCATGCATTCTAGACATCATTTACAAAAATTACCGCTTTATATTGATCCAACTGGTGGTATATCAATTACGCAATTGGCAGCGCGTGCAAGACGTCTTAAGAGGCAATATGGTCTAGACGTCTTGATTATTGATTATATCCAATTAATGACAAGTGGTGCAAAACGCTCATCAGAAAATCGTGTTCAAGAAATTACAGCGATTACCATGGGTCTTAAAGCGCTTGCAAAGGAACTCCATATTCCCATCATTGCTCTTTCACAACTTTCACGACAAGTTGAAAATCGAACAGATAAACGTCCACAACTTTCCGATTTACGTGAATCTGGTTCTATAGAGCAAGATGCCGATATTGTGTTGTTTGTTTATCGCGAGGAATATTATCTGAAAAATGAAGAACCCAAATTAGGTACTCTTGAACATGTCAAATGGCAAGAGGCAATGGATAAAGCATCCGGTAAAGCAGAAGTTCTTATAGCAAAACAACGCCATGGTCCCACAGGAACTATTCCTCTTGCTTTTCATTCCGATTTCACAAGATTTAGTGATTTAAGCTTCATGTAAATCATTGAATATATGTTATTAAACAACTGAAAACATTGTAAAAAAGCAGAATTATGTTATAATTTTTTGTATCAATAATGGGATTATAAACATGTTAAATAAAGTGATTTTAATTGGTCATTTAGGGGCAAATCCTGAAAGCAAAACAATGTCATCTGGTGGCGAGGTGGTCAATTTTCGCATGGCAACCTCTGAGAGCTATACAGATAAGGCAACCAATCAAAAAGTAGACAAAACAGAGTGGCATTCCATTGTGGTGTTTAATCCACATCTTGCAAAAATAGCACTTCAGTATCTTCATAAAGGCAGCAAAGTTTATATCGAGGGGCAGTTACAAACCCGTAAATGGCAAGATAAAAACGGCGTGGAACGGTATGTAACAGAAATAATCTTACCTAAGTACAAAGGCGACTTAAAGCTTTTAGATGGCAAAAATGATGATACTCAAGAGCAGTCTCCTTATGACAGAAGCATTCACAGGCCTCTTGATATGTCTACAGTACCAAATGATAGCGTTCCTTTTTAGAGGTTATCTGTGAAAAAAAATAAAAAGAGGGGACGCCCTAAAATCACAGGGCAGATAAGAGAAGCCAATGGTCGTATATCACGTGCAAAAGCACCGCGTGAAGCCATTGATAAATTGGCTATAGAAATACGTGCAAAGCGCTTCTGTTTAAGCTTACAAGATGCGAAAAATCCACTTGTCGGTACTTATATAGGGCGGCTTTGTTTGCAAGGGCAACTCACTCAAGAGCAATATGACACCGCACAACAGTATCTACAGATACGAAATAACTACCTTTGTGCAAAAGGCTTGCCTAATGCTATTTATGATGACGTTTCTACAAACTCAGACCCTAATAGTCTTGAACAGTGGATTGAAAAAGCAACCCGTCATTATCAATCCATGCAAGAGGTAATAAAAGGAGCGCAATGTCTCTATAGACAGTACAATCTTTATGCCGCGCTACAGTACCTCGTTATAGAAGATCAAGAATTACCGCATCTTGTAAGTTCACTAAAGGTTGCTCTTAATGCGCTTTATAAATATTGGAAATAACGGCTCTGTAACAAAACAGTGACCGCTCCCTTGTAAAAGGGGTCAGGTGCGAAGAGGTGGCTTGCTGCCTCTTTCGCTTTTTATAGATCATTGCATGTTGCTCTTAATGCGCTTCAGAAGTATTTTTCATAATAATTATAGATCAAAGTTATGGAAACTCTATAATAACTCTATATAACAGATCAATTTCATGATTTAGTTTTTCAAGTTTTTTCTTATTTTCATTTATCTTTTCTCTGTAGTTGTATAAGTGTTGCATGAGGTTTGATATATGTGCATGCTCATTAGATTGTTTTGCATCATTCACACGCCTCATTGTATTTATTTCAAATTCTATAAGGGTACACAAAGTTTTAAATACCTGATCTCGTTTTATAACTATATCCTGCCATTTTTTTATTATACGAACACGTTGTTCATAGGACTGCCTCGATAATCGCCAATTTTGTTCCGAGAAAAATATTTTTTCTATCCATAAGATGTTGTAAAATCTGTCTGACCACCAGTAATTTCCATTTACAAGAAAAATGCGGAATAGTTTCTCTCGTTCGCTAATTTCTTTCGAAGAAAATATTTCTTTCGGATTTGTATATCCCATTTGAGTGGGGATAGGACATAATATTAGAAATGTGATAATTAAGATGCTTCTAAATAAAGATTTTTTTATTAACATTGTTTCTACCTTAATTTACATCTTAACTACCTAACCGATTCCCTTTAAAATTATCAATATGTGTTATTTTTGTGTTGACAAAGTGATGCAAATCGTATTTAATGACAATCACGGCACTAGTCGTATTGTATCTAAATGAGGGTTGGATACAGTTTAAAGCCCCGCAAATGCGGGGTTTTTTGTTATCTGGAGGGAGGAATTTATGACATCAGAAAATACAGAACAGGTTTTTCAAGCGACCAAAAAGCCTATGCCTCCTAATGCTGGTCAAGGGCGGGTCAAAGGAGTCCCCAATAAGAATACACGTCTTCTTAAAGAGGCGATTATTAAAGCAGCTGAATTGGCAGGCAGTAAGTATGGCAAGGAAGGGCTGATCTCTTATCTAGAAAAGCAAGCGATTAAATGCCCAGCTGCTTATTTAGCCTTGCTTGGCAAGATCTTGCCCTTACAAGTGACAGGAGAGGACGGGGGAGCCATTAAGATGATAGGGCGCGTGGAAATAGCGCCTTTAATGAATGACGACAAGACAGATTAAGATTGTACCAAAGCTTATACCGATTTTTACGGGTAAGGCGGCGGTGCGTGCTGCTTGGGGAGGACGGGGATCAGGAAAGACAAGATCCTTTGCTTTGATGGCGGCTTTAAAGGGCTATCAATTTGGCATGGGAGGTATATCAGGGACTATTCTTTGTGCACGTCAGTTTCAAAACTCGCTAGCTGATAGTTCTTTGGAGGAGATAAAACGCGCCATTGAAGCCCATGACTTTTTACAGGACTATTACAAAGTTGGGGAAGCTTCAATTAAGTCGAATGATGGGCGTATAGGTTTTCAGTTTTGTGGTCTGGATAGGAATATTGCGAGTATCAAATCCATGGGGCGGATATTGCTCTGTTGGGTCGATGAGGCAGAACCGGTCACAGAGACAGCTTGGCAGACGCTTATACCGACATTGCGTGAAGAAGGCGAGGGTTGGAGAGCAGAGTTATGGGTGACATGGAACCCATTGCGAGATAATGCCCCCGTTGAGAAGCGCTTTCGCTTTTCAGACAATGAAGCCATTAAGCGTGTTGAGATCAATTGGTCAGACAATCCGAAGTTTCCAAAGATCTTGAATGAAGCGCGTCTTGATGATCTTAGAAATCGTCCCGAGACCTATAAGCATATATGGGAGGGGGCTTATTTAACAGCGGTTCAGGGCGCTTACTATCAGAAAGAGATGTTGGCAGCTGAGCAAGAGGGGCGGATAGGGCGCGTTGCACGTGACCCTTTAATGCAGATACGTGCCTTTTGGGATATTGGGGGAACGGGGGCTAAGGCAGATGCAACGGCTATTTGGATAGCGCAATTTGTGGGCAGAGAGATCAGAGTGTTAGATTATTACGAGGCACAAGGACAGCCATTATCAGAGCATATCGGTTGGTTACGTGACAATGGTTATGAGAAGGCACTGATGGTTCTCCCCCATGATGGCGCGACAAGAGACCGTGTGCACAATGTGAGTTTTGAGAGTGCCTTAAATGATGCGGGTTTTGAGACGCAAGTGATCCCCAATCAAGGGGCTGGTGCAGTCAAAAT
>NZ_LR607246.1:0-7899 GCF_902162175.1 Bartonella saheliensis | reverse complement strand
TATAACCTCTTAAAGGCAATCCAAATAAGGGTGTTTAAAAGTGCAAATGATTTCTTTTTAGAATAACGCATATAAACACTCCTTTTAAGATTGTATCTAATTAACTTAATAAAAGAGGTATAGATTATGCTTATAAGTTCTATACCCCTTAATAAGATTAGCATGCCCATTATAAGCATGCTTTATAAGCTTATTCAGTTTCTCTTATTTCTAATTTTGGTAAGTTCTTAACAATTTTCATTGTCTCTAAACTTACGGTAATAACTCTTTGGAATAACTCCAATGGATAAGCAGGGTTACCCACTGTCTCAATAGCATAGCGATTAGCATCATTCACAATACCACTCTTTTTGTCAGTCTTTACACATTGACGACCCATAACCCATTCAAGAGCGGGCTTGCCATTTACGATATACTCATAAGCTTCAAGAGGGATATCAGTCATTATGATATTGCTGTTATAAATAACCGTGGATTTATCCTTTTCCTTACTATCCTTAATTTTTGCGAATTTCATTTCATTCACGTAATAAAACTTTTCTGGATTAGAGATATCAGTCTGTTTGGGATTGCCTTTTTTAAAGGTCACTGGATAAGGTTCCACATCTTCATAGTTGATGTGCAAATGCCCCAGTTCACGTCCTGCTGTAACAAACATCCAAAAATCTTCAGCAGTTTTTACACAAGGGATACGAGGCAATTCTTTAGAGAGATTATCAGCATAACGAGTACGATAATCTTTTGAATGAAGTAAACCGTAAACATAATAAAACAGATTATCTTTTGTTATATTCTCATTAGGATAAGCTGCTTTAAAATGGGTTAGCCCTTCATCAGTAATAGCATCACGCCTCTGTAGTTCAGCACTGTTGCTTTCCTATATAGAATTTGTAAATAAATGAGTTTGTTTTTTATTTTTACTTTTTGAAACCGAAGCATCTTCGTAAATATGGTGTGGAAAGCATTGACTAGTATCTATTGCATGAATATTAGGCAAATTCTTAGCCATTAAAACAGAAAAACCACTTCTTGATCCCATAGAAGAAACTTGTATCACACTGTTCTCTGTTGCATGTCCTATAGGAAACATCCGCGTTTGATAAGCACCATCGCAGTTTAGAGCAGAATCACTATAAAGCCATTGTCGTATAAAAGGACGATACAAACTTTTAGTAAGGTAATTTGCCTCAAAATTGAAAGGCTTTCCTTTTACTAGATCTCGTTTAAGATTATAACTCCAACTTATCTTTTTTTCATCTGAATTAACAAAATCATTTGCAAAATTTGCACGTAACTTATGATCAACATGTCCATAAGCATTATTAAAACGTTCTACTTCACTATTATAGAAAGCAATCATATTATGCATATTACTTGCCACTACCTCACGGCTTAAATTATACGCCCAAGCATCACGACTCGTCATAATGACACGAGAAAATATCGCAAATAATTTTTTACTATGACCTTTCTTATCACTTAAAGCTAGGAATGTTTTGAAACTTTCGTCACGTTGCTTTATCCAATCATTATGTTTGTCTGGTGTAATGATTTGCCAGCCCTTTTTATCCGTAATGCCGCCAACACTACCAAAATACTCGAGAGCTGTAAGTTTTTCTTTTGTTGTGAGATTATTACCAATGTCATGATAGTAAATTTTACAATCTCCAGAAACATTGGGATTTTTGATAAATAGCGTTACCGCAATACCCGTCATGCTACCATTACCAAAAACATTCTCTCCTTCTTGAGCTTTCCCATTGCTTAACATATTTTTACGAATATCCCCCCGTAAATTAAGCACGTAAATACTCGTAAATTCTTTAGCCAAAGATTTTCGTAAACTATCCATTGTTGGCTTTTCTACGTAACCAGAACCAGAAACAAAGCCGATTATCCCAGCATTATCAATACGGTCACTAGCCCAGCGGATAGCACGGATATAACTATCATAAAGCGCTCGTGAATTCGTTACTTTCGATTGAGCGGCATAGGTCTCACGAATACGGTCATCTAATAGTGGATAAGGACTGTTTTTTGCATTATCGTTTTCGTTTTTTTGTCCTACTGAATAAGGGGGATTATCAAAGATAACTTCGATATTCAGATTTTTCTGGTGTTCTAAATATTCACTATTTTCTTTAAATAATTCTTGTAGCAGATTTTTCTCTTCAAGCATCCGATCAGTTAAACCAATATGTTTGAAGGGAATATACTCTCCTTTCATAAGACTATGATAGGTTGCTTCAATATTAATGGCTGCTATGTAATAAGCGAGCAAGACAATCTCATTAGCATGGATATCATAACGATATTTATACTCCATATCCTCTGGTTTGATCAGTTTAGATTGTAAGAGCCGTGTGATAAAGGTACCAGTCCCTGTAAAGGGGTCAAGAATAGAAACACCTCGTGATCCCAAGCTTTTTCCAAATTCATTGCGTAAGACATCATCAACAGAATGAATGATAAAATCCACAACCTCAACGGGGGTGTAAACAATCCCAAGCCTATCGGTGGTTTTCTTAAAAGCCTTGGTAAAAAAATCTTCATAAAGCTTGATAATAAGGTTTTGTCTTGCTTGGGGTTCGCTAATTCCAGAGGCACGGAATTTTACGCTGTTATAAAATTTTTGTAACTCTTTCGATACTTGCTTGATATTGGTTTTATCCAACTCAGCTAAAATCTTTTCCATCGCTTGCGAAATGGCATTGTTTTGCACAAATTCATTACCATCAAACAAGGCTTCAAATACGGGGCGTGTTACAAGATGTTGTCCTAACATCTCAAGCGCTTCCTCTCGTTTGATTTTACTGTTTAAGTTGTTTTTTAGTTCTTTGTGAAAGCTCTCAAAAGCATAATAGGCTTTACTGATTTTATCAGAAAGGATATCTTTAAGGAGAAAATTAGTTCCTTTATATGAAGTGATCAATGATCGTTCAGGTGATGTGGTGAATTTTTTTCGGGTGTTGCAACGCCATTATTACCCTTTCATGGATCTGTTGGAGTTCCAGGTGAGTAGCCATGAGGCGTTTGAACGGTTACGCACCCAAGATCCCAAGACCCTGACAGATTTAGAGCGGGCATTGCGGTTTTTATATCTGCAGCGGTTGAGTTTTGGTGGCAAAGTGGCAAAACAGACGTTTGGAGTTGATCCACACCGTGGTGCACAGTTTAATAGTCTCAAACTTGAAGCCTCCTTAAAGCTTATTTACCGTCGTTTAGCAGGTGTGACCATTGAACATTTAGATTGGTTTGAGTTTATTAGGCGCTATGATCGTCCCAACATCTTATTTTACCTTGATCCGCCTTATTGGGGTGTTGAGGATTACTATGGCAAGGATTTGTTTAAGCGAGAGGATTATCAGAGGATGTCCACACTGCTTGCACAATTAAAGGAAAAGTTTTTCTTCTGTCACTCAATGATGTGCCGGAGATTCGCAAAAGCTTTAGCCCATTTAAGATAAAAGAGGTCACCATATCTTATACATGCAGTTCAAATAATCCAATTCCAGCTCAAGAGCTCATCATCTCAAATTGCGACTTTTAGCAAAGGAGAAAAAGCTGCCTTAAAGGGTCTTTAAATGATCTTTGAAAGGTCTTTGAAGACCCTTTGAAAACCCCTTTAATTTTTTAAAAAGACGTGAATTTTAAAAATGAATTGCTGCAAAACCTGCTGACAAGCTACATACAA
The DNA here is from genome assembly GCF_902162175.1 of Bartonella saheliensis. Lineage (NCBI taxonomy): Bacteria > Pseudomonadati > Pseudomonadota > Alphaproteobacteria > Hyphomicrobiales > Bartonellaceae > Bartonella > Bartonella saheliensis. The sequence goes on along the minus strand of NZ_LR607246.1, from coordinate 4,205 downwards.
GACATATAGAATCAATAATTTATAGCACGACAAAAGTGCTGTGGCGGAGGGGGTAGGAATGCTATATTTATATAAAATCAATAGATTATATAGAAGTTCGGGAATTTTGATTCCGTTGATTCTTTTAACTTATTTTCCGCCTATCCCGAACCTTTTTAGAGCTTATTCTCGATCATTTAGTTCTAAATTTATCTTTTATTTTCTCTTCTTTCAGATATTAAGAAAGATGGCTGTGAGAGAAGGAATTCTGCTAAGGTTATTATGTTTCAAAGGTTGCTTTTTAACACCTTTTGAACTATATTACCACCTTATTGTAAGGTAGGAGTATAGTCATGGCTACAACTGTTAAACTGTCTGATGATCTCATTAATGAGGCTAAGCGTTACGCGTCTGTTTATAGCCGCTCGGTTCCTAAGCAAATTGAATATTGGTCGCGTATGGGCAAAATAGCCGAAGAAAATCCAGATCTCTCCTTTCAATTTATTCAAGCAATCTTACTTGGACAACAAGAAAATGCAGATGGCGATGTAACAGCATTCGAATTTGGCTGAATCTATGCAAGTTTTACAAACCCATTCATTTAAAAAAACTGTCAAAAAACTGCATGCCAACCAAAAACAAGATCTAGACCAAGCTGTTCGCGTCATTATGAAAACGCCCACCATTGGTCAAGCCAAAACAGGTGATCTTTCTGGTGTTTTTGTCTATAAATTTAAAATGGCCAAGCAATTGACGCTGCTTGCTTACAGCTATGAAGATCACACGATTACTTTGACCTTGTTAGCACTTGGCTCTCATGAAAATTTTTACCGAGATCTTAAAGCATAATATATTTTACAACTTGATAGGGGCACACAGCATTAATTTTACTAAAGTTCTCCAGTGCTAAAGGTATTAAACCAAAATTTATAGACATGATCAAGCTATATTGGGCACCTAATTGCGGCATAATATTTTTAGCTAAACCGATTGGAGGACTTTGCAGCAAAGGAGTACTGTACTCATCTGCTATTACATACCTCTAACTCGAGTTAAAAACAAAGCTCTTCCGTACACCCCAACAAATGGCTTTGTCATGATAGAACTTTACTAGATTAGAGGTAAGTCAGTAGCATCTGTTATAAATTTAACGCTTCGCACTTTCCTCGGTAAATTCAAGCCGCAAAATACTAAATACAACTAAGTCCTATAGCTCAATGCGCACATAATCATGCATGGTGTTTGTACGCTCAACAAGTTACACCTCAGTTCTCTTGCGCAAATACGAATAAGAAGGGTTTAATTTGCTAATTTTAGCTCAGTCTTAAGTACAACGTCTGGAAAGGCTACACGTGCCTGCTGCATCAACGTAATATTAATGCCATAGAAAAATCCCTTACTATCTGCTATAGCTTCATAAGGATTGCCTATAATGTAAAAAATGAAAAATAATATAAAATAAATTTACAAAAATGATTGACTAGGATATTAAAGCGCGATAACGATTCATGCAATGCAAGTCCGCAAGAGGAGATAAGGTATTGCATTTTAATTGAAGATTTAGTTTTTAAGGAAAGTAAAAGCCTTATCCAACTAAGGCTCCGTGGGGAGGGGGTCATTACGTGCAAGAACAAACATTTGTAAATTATAAGAAAAATGCTTATGAATTGGGCCTGGAGCGTTTACGCTCTATGGAATTGGTCGAGACCCCTTCAATTCTTGAAGAAATGGCCGATAAAGCAATTGTTCTAAACTTATTGAAAAATGGTCATAAGGTAGCAAGTGCAGACATCATTGATATAGAACTACCAACCTCCATCGATACGGCAAGCTTATGTAAATTGATTGTTGATATCCGCGATAAAGAAGCCATTGACTCTTCTGTCCATAAGGTTATCTCAGAATTTGGTGGTCTTGAGGTCTTAGTTAATGTAGCAGGCATTTGTTATAGTGGCGATCCAGAAACAATTGATGCTCAAGAATGAGCTGAAACATTTGATGTGAATATTAAAGGAATGTTCTATATAACAGCTGCTACTTTACCCTATCTAAAAAAGGAAATTCGCGCCGATATTATAAATATTTCATCCATATGGGGTGTAGAATACAATCCTTCTTTAATTTCATATTCTTCTTCTAAATTTGCTGTAGAGGGCTATACTGGTGGGTTGCGCTTATGGGGAATGCCACAAAATATTCGTGTTTGTTCAATCCAAGTTGATAAAGTTAATACGGATTTTCGTCGCAATTTTAAAGGATTCCCAGAGATACCTCCAGAGAATCTTGCCAAAATGCTTCACCCAGATGACGTTGCTTCCGCGGTCAACTTTATTCTTTCCTCATCTAATACCGCACAAATTTCTTCTATACGTCTCGATGCTCCACTTTGGTATCAAGTATAAGGATCTATCCAATGAAAATCACGCCCAGAATAGCTCTTGTCTTAACCCTCGTAGGAACCTTTTTTTGGGGTTCCAATTTCCAAGCCACTAAGATAGCTTTAACGACTGTTTCTCCATGGACAGCTTCTTTTGAGCGGTTTCTCATTGCCGTAATCGCCATATTTTTAATTATGATTTTCAAAGAAGGCTTGCGGTGGCATGTTTTATCGCAAAATTTTATTTCTTATATTTTCCTAGGGATTATCGGTGTGGCAGGGTTTAATGGCGCTTTATTTGTTGGCTTGCAAACGTCAAATCCCATAACAGCCTCCCTCATCATGGCGACAACCCCTATTAGTGCTAATATTATTGAAGCTATCATGAATAAATCTTTCCCAACCTGTGAGAGGGTTATAGGGATGCTCATTAGCATGTTCGGGGTCTATTTAGTCATAACAAATGGGAGATTTTTGTCTAACCATGTTTCCTTTGCCAAAGGAGATATTATGATTCTTTTAGGTTCCATTGGTTGGGCGTTCTATACCGTGGGCACGCGGTCATTTGTCAAGAACGCAACCCCGCTTGAAACAACAAGCTGGACGATGCTCTCTGGCACCGTCGCCCTTGGCGTCCTAACCTTTTTATTCGAATCCCCTCTTCAAGAAACGATGTCTATGTCCGGCGCTAGTTTATTCGCACTCCTTTGGATGGGGGTTGCAGGATCAGTTTTAGCCTACCTATTTTGGAATATTGGAATAGCGATCCGCGGTCCGGGTAAGACGGCGATATTTTTCAATTTTGTACCTATTTCAGCCTTATTGGTGCAAATCCTATTCGGCTTCATCCCTCAAATCATGCAAATCATAGGCGTTTTTGTTACGATTTTTGGAGTTCTAATCGGACAAGGCTATATATTCAGCTTACTAGGATCTAGAAAAGCCGTTCCCAATGCGCATAAAGAGTAATATACTTTTTAAGATGAATGGAAATTGGCGTGTTATTTTTCGCTTTATCGGAATAGATGTGGAGTTTGTTGATTATCAAGATTACCATTGATGAAAGGAATGAAAACAAATGACACATAACCCCGCCCATTCTAGTGAAGTTCTAAAAGTAGCTTTTTTAGAAGAAATGGGGATAACAATACAAAAATTAGCGTATCGCCCTCATATAACAAAATACGTATTTATTGTCAAATAATATTTTATCTTTTTTTGATATTTTTTTGTATTTTTTAAATACGTTGTGTATTGATAATATCTTATGATTATGAATTGCTTCTTTTATATTTATATGCGTTTAAAGCTATATTATGGGCTTTATGAAACGATTACGTTATGTTTTGAATCTATACATCTATAATATTTAAAAAGGCTCTCATAATGCGTATTTTTATCTTTATAACCTATCATGTTTTTTACTAAATGGTTTTTAAAGTTTTTGTGAATTTTGTTTATAAGGGTCTTTAATTTAAATGACCTTAATAGGCACCGCGCTCTTATAAAAAAATGCATTCATGTGCATTTTGATTATGAAGCCCTGCTTTTTTACATGTGCTTTATAGCTATTATCTTCTTTATAGCCACCGTATCATTTTTCATTGTCATAAGAGAAAGGATAAATAGGATAATTGCGATTTATAGCTTTTTATTAAAATATCTAAAGAAAGATTGATAATTATAGAAATTAGCAAAATTCCTTTTAATAGAGTTTTGTCAGTCTTGTCAGTTCTTTTTAGAGCCTATATTATTTTTTTAATGAGAGAAAATTAAAAACATTCTATTTCAATATGTTAGTATTTTAATGATACAATCTATATTGACAATACAACATTAAATACAACTG
>NZ_LR607245.1:0-8101 GCF_902162175.1 Bartonella saheliensis | reverse complement strand
ATCGCCCTCCCAACACCATCAGCCCCAAACAGCGCCTGCCCCCAAACAGCCCCCCATCTCTCAAAACGAAAACGCACACCCCTCCCGTGAAAAAACACAGGAGGTCTTCAACTTTCCCGTCAACTTCCCCACCATCAAGTGGGGAAGAGCTTTTTTCCCATGCTGCTATTGCACGACAGAAAAATCATAGGTGCAATGTTCTTCCGCCAAGCTTTTTGCCATAGACAGAGCCACCTCTTGCGATATGAAAAGAACAGCATTGTGTTTTTGTGGTTCAAGTCTGATTAAATTTCGAGTCTTTCCAGCATAATAAAGGGGAAAGCCTCTATAAGACGTCTTGAGATAACTTGGCATGATTACCACCAATAGTCTGACAAGACATCACAAGGGCGTAGACGATGCTGTTTTTCATAAGAGCCATAAAGATTATCTTCATAATCGCTTACCACTCTTTCATTTAAACAGGCATGATAGGCTTCACTATTCAAAATGAAGGGCTGCAAGTGGGTATTTTCTTCGCTTATTTCATAATTTTCGACATAACAATCAGCGATTTGTTCGCTCACATCTTCAGCATGATTTGTTGTAAGATCAAATCGTAAAACTTTATAAACAGTTTCAGATTCTTCAATGAGTTCGAGCACTTCTTCGATTTCTTCGATAGGTCCTTCATAGCTATCGGGCTTTTCATCTTCACAAAGAATGATAACAATTTCATCCTCTTTAACGAATGGAATATTTTTCATGATTCTCCCCCTTTAGATAGTTGATAAAGCAGAGCTTCATCTTGACAAGATCAAATATAGCGTTAGTCTTATCTCCTCTATAGGAGAGATGTCAAGCATTTTATCCTTCATAAAAGATATATTTTAAGTCTTTGCGGGGTTCAAATGACACATATAAATAAAGATCTGCTATTTCTTTTTCCCCTCATTTTCTTTTTTGTTCTCTATTTGTTCTCACTTAATTGCAACGATAAACACACTGGAGAGATAAAATGAGTGATATGATATTAATAGAATACTGGAGTCGTCTTGATTTAAAAGCACAAAAAGAGATTATTTTGGAGCTTCGTCAACGGGTCGCCGCAAAAGAGTTAAAATCGCCTGTCTCTCTTCAGGAGAAAGCTTTGAAATAAGCTCTATAAATTCTTTATCTTCAGGGCTCGCCCCTTTTCCGTAAAGAATATAATTCATACTGATATCAATTTCGTGACAAATTCGCGAGAGAGATTCGATTGTTGGTTCTTTTCCTTCAGAAAGGATAGAATGAAGATATCCCGCGCCTTTACCGGCAGCGAGTGAGATAGATCTTTTTGATCGTCCACTTTTTTCCAAAGCGGTCCTTAATCTTTTACGCCAACCATCGATATTCATAATTTCACCATATAGCGCGTCTTTTTAAAAAAACACGTCCTTTTTACAAAACGGGCTTGCAATATCCTCTAAAAAGGATAAAATTAAGGAAACAAATTTTATTTTTTAGGGGGGAATAAAAAATCATTTTTTGCTCATAAAAACACTTTAACCACGCCACAAAAGACAAAAGATCACTTCCAAAAACTAATCCATTGAGAAGTGTTGTCCTTTTTATTTTTTCCATCATTATCATCTCAAGTTTTAAGTTTTCATGCCCTTCAAGCGCACCCACTCATTGATAAACATCATAAAAGAAGTCTCTTAGTCGTTACTAAGCAGAGCCACAGGCAACACAAGCTAAATTTCTGTTTGCGCTTTTATCGTCAATGAAACTGTATAAGAAAGAAGAAAGTAGATTGCCGTATGAAACACGTTGATCAACTAGAAACTCCTCACTATGAATCGTCTAAGCTTCCATATGTTTGTTGGTACCAAAATGATTTTCTAGGCGGTGTTCGTGGCATGCGGGCACACGAGATTGGAATTTATACGATTCTTCTCAATGAAATGTATGCACGCGGTCGTCCTCTAGAAATATCGGAAGAACGTTTAGCGCGTCTTTGCGGTTGTGACAAGCGAACTTTTGTTAATGTCTTAGGGATGCTCATTCGAGAAGGTAAGGTTTTAAATTTAGCCAATGGCTTATGGAACCAGCGTTGCGACAATGTTTTTCAAGAGCGTGAAAAATTGCTTGAAAAAAAATCCTTTGCGGGTCGTTCTTCGGCAAAAAAGCGCAAGAAAATCAATGCTGAGATTCAACAACTGCTTAACGAGCACACAAAAGATGATCAACAAAGCTCAGAAGCTCAAAAGGCAGAAGAAGAAAAGGAAACACCTATCGGTGTTTTTGAAAAGAATAGGGGTTTTGATGAGAAAGCAGTGGACCTTTCTTGTAAAGAGAGCCTTAAACAAAGTGCGCCGTCTCCCACTTTGACTTTCACCGCCTCACGAGCCGACTCCTCACCGGCAGAAACAAAGCATGAAAACAGCGCCACCACCGCTTCCCAAGCAGAGCTGCGAGAAGCCCCTCTCACAGCAAATGTTCCACAAAAAACCACTCCCTCCAGCATTATCAAAGGGCACCGCCTTCCTGAAACTTGGCAAGCAGACATCAAAGCAGCTGTTTTAGAAGGTTTAAGTGAGAGCCAAGCCCATTGGCAAGCCAAGAAGTTTCGCGACTATTGGCAAGCCAAGAGCGGCAAAGAAGCCTTGAAAGCAGATTGGCAAGCCACATGGCGCAACTGGTTTCGCCGTGAGATCGAACGGTTAGAACAGAAAAAACAGGAAAGCATCTCACCACACTCCTCTGAGAGCAACGAGAACCTTTACCGCAGTCTGATCAACTATAGCGACGACTATTGACATCACATGGTCCAACCCTTTTCTCACACCAACAAACGCGGAGGGCGCTCATGTTTCAAAACCATAAACAAAATCTCATTAGGCAAAACAACTCTGGACAGACCAAGGGGCGCCCAAACAACAGGCAAAGTAGCCACCATAAAACGCATCATCATCCCCCACACAGTTCTCATCATAACAGCGTGATCCCCCACATGCCTCATCTTTTCCACACAAAGGAACACAACACCCACAAACCGCCCCCCTTCTCTTGTCACCCACACACTTTGCCCCACTCCCCGGCAAAGGCTCCACTTCCCACAAAGGCAAACAGATAGCAACGCAGCCCTGTTAGAAGGATCAAACAACGTGCACACCCTTCAAACAACACCCGCAAACCGCCCCACCTTCTCTTGTCACCCACACACCTTGCCCCACCACCAACCGGCAAGGGTTCTGCTTTTCACAAAGGCAAACAGACAGCAAGGCAGCCCTGTTAGAAGATTTAAGTGAGAGCCAAGCCCATTGGCAAGCCAAGAAGTTTCGCGACTATTGGCAAGCCAAGAGCGGCAAAGAAGCCCACAAAACAGATTGGCAAGCGCCATAGCGCTACAGATTTCGCCATAAGATTGTATGGCGAGAACAGCAAAATAAAATCCCAAAACGCATAAGATCGCGCATAACCATGAGCACAATTTTTGAAATCAAACAAAAACTTATCGCCCAAGCTGATCGGATAGTAGAAATGCTTCTTCCCCAAGGGCACAAACGTGGCAACCATTGGATTGTTGGCAACACACGCGGTGAGCCTGGTCAAAGTTTATCGATTTGCTTAAGCGGCAGTAAAGCAGGGCTTTGGTATGATTTTGCAGAAGGTATCGGAGGCGATATTTTAGACCTTTGGTGTGAAGTCAAAGGTATTAGCCTCTCTCAAGCACTCGAAGAAGCACGCGCAGCTCTCAATCTCACACGCCCCAAACCTTTTATGGCTCCCCAACGCTCCTACCGCCGTCCACCGGTTCCTAAAAGTCACCCCCCACAAAATTGCGTCAAAAACTATCTCCACAAGGAACGCCATATCCCTCTAGAGATTATCAAGCGCTACCGCATAGGAGAAGAAGGTGAAAAAATCATTTTCCCCTTTTATAAACCCGATGGCACCCTTGCTTTAGTCAAAGAACGGCTTGCACAAGCAGGCGCCAAAACAAAACCCACAGCAGCCCAGTGTGAACCGATTTTATTTGGTTGGCAAGCCCTTTACCCTACAGCCCACACGCACACCTCTCAACCCACACCCACAGCCCACAGCACCATGCACACCTCTCAGCCCACACCCACACCCCACACCGCCACGCACACCTCTCAATCCACGCCCACACCCCACACCGCCACGCACACCTCTCAACCCACACCCACAGCCCACAGCGCCACGCACACCTCTCAGCCCACACCTACACCCCACAGCGCCACGCACACCTCTCAACCCGCGCCCACAGCCCACACCGCCACGCACACCTCTTCCCCCACGCCCACAACCCACACCACCACGCACACCTCTCAACCCGCGCCCACACCCCACAGCGCCACACAGATGCCTCAACATGTGTCCACAGACCCCGCGTTGTTTCCCACGCTTTCTTCAACAAACCGGACAATTGTCATCACAGAAGGAGAAATTGATGCGCTATCGCTTGCCGCCTATGGCTATCCAGCGGTTTCTGTCCCCTTTGGCGGTGGAAAGGGAGGCAAGCACAACTGGATTGAAAATGAATTTGATCATTTAGAAGCGTTTGAAACCATTTTTTTAGCCACCGATATGGACCAACCCGGAGAAGAAGCCGCTCTTGAAATTGCCAGCAGGCTTGGGCGTCATCGTTGCTACCGGGTTCGCTTACCCCGCAAAGATGCCAATGAGTGTTTAACCACAGGGATTGATGCAGCCACCATAAAAGCGGCTTTTACTTGTGCCAAAAGCTTTGCCCCAGAAGGTTTACGGCGCGCCTCAGACTATAAAGATCAAGTGATTGGGCTTTTTTGGCCAGAGCCTGAAAAACATCTTGGCTATACGGTTCCCTATCCTAAACTTAAAGATAAATTGCATTTTCGCCCTGCCGAATTAACGCTGTGGAGCGGGGCGAGTGGTGCGGGCAAAAGCCAATTGTTATCCGACTGTATTCCCCATTGGATTGCGCAAAACAGTCGCCTTTGCTTAGCCTCGCTAGAGATGAAAGGAGAACAGTCGCTTCGGCGTTTAACCAAACAAACAGGCGGCTTAGAAAAGCCTACAAAAGAGACCATTGAACGCATTTTGCATTTTTTAGACGATGGGCTTATTCTTTATGAACATGTTGGCAAATCGAGTGTTGACACGTTGCTTGATGTTTTTGACTATTGTCGTGCGCGCTATGGGTGTGATCAATTTATTATCGACAGTCTCATGCGGCTTGGCATTGCCTCTGATGATTATGCAGGGCAAGAACAAGCGGTTTATAAAATGGTGGATTGGGCTGTTTTAAACACTGTACATATTCATCTTGTCGCCCATGCCCGCAAAGGGGGACTGGATAAAGATATCCCCGGAACAGAAGATATTAAAGGCGCCTCAGAAATTGGGGCAAATGCTTTTAACATCATCACCATTTGGCGCAATCGGTCTTTAGAAGATAAAATTTTTGCCGCCTCGCTAGCGCAAGAAAAAGCCGATTTAGTCAAACGCCCCGGTGTCATTATGAATATTGCCAAACAACGTTCTGGTGATTTTGAAGGCAAAATCGGTCTTTGGTTTGATCCCCAAACCTACCGCTATCGCTGTTCTTTTGAACAATCTTTTCCTCGACGTTATCTTTAACGCCTCTCCTCACTTTTTTTTAAAAAACGTCCCGCCATCACACGCGCAGACTTCATTCCCTGAAAAATCAAAAGAAAGAGACTTATTCTCATAATGGACGATACATCCTGATTCGAGAACCAAAGCCAGCTCCAACCCAAACGCTCTGCTCCCAGAAAAGCAAAGGAAAGGACAAGAACCCAAATGCAGATAAACAGCAAATAATTCAAAACATACAACACCCTCTGCACCAGAGTATCGCTCTGCGCGCGTATAAAGAACCCCAAGAGCAATTTCCACAAGAGTGCCAAGACCAACACCTTCAAGAACAGCCCTCTGGTGCTATTCATAACGCCGACGCCCACCACAAAAAGCCACAGGATAAGCCCTATCATGCCACAAAACGCCATCACCTTTAAAACACCAGCCCAAACCACAGGCAGACTTTTTACGCTGAGATGCATCACACCAAGGACAGCGGTAAAAATGCAAGAAAATACCGCCCCTTTCAACAATAATGCCTCGCTCACAGGGACACTTCTAACACCTGCACAAATAAAACCAAGATAAAGAGCCATCAAGCCATACAAGACCACCCATCTCCAAAAAAGCAGCCAGCCTCTCACCCCACGGCGCGCAGCTGCCTTATGAAGAAAAAGCAAGCCAACAGCCAAAATGCAAGCAAACACCAACAACATCAAAAAAAAACAAATCGTTCGACATCAATATCCCCAATAGCCTACAGTAAAGTTAAAGGTCACGCCCATAAGACAGAAAAACACCACCTACCTCAAGAACCAAGCCCATAGAACACGCGCAGACTTCATTCCCTGACAAATCAAAGGAGCAAGAAATCCACAAATGAAGATCAATACATTCTGATTTGAGAACCAAAGCCAACTCCAACCCAAACGCTCTGCTCCCAGAGAAACAAAGAAAAGGACAAAAGCCAAAATACAGCCAAACAGCAAAAGATTCAAAACACGCAACACTCTCTGTACCAGAGTATCACGATGCGCGCGTATAAAGAACCCCAAGAGCAGTTTCAACAAGAGTGCCAAGACCAACACCTTCAAGAACATGCCTCTTACGCTATTCATATCGCTGACGCCCACAATAAAAAGCCACAGAATAACCCCTATCATGCCACAAAAGAGGATCACCTTCACGAACCCAGCCCAAGCAACAGGCAGACTTTTTACGCCCCCATGCAGCAAACCAAGGATAACAGCAAAACTGCAAGAAAACAGTGCTCCCTTCAACAATAGCTCCCCGCTCACAGCGTTTCTCCCCACGCCTGCACAAATAAAACCAAGGTAAAGAGCAATCACGCCATAAAAGAGCACCCACCTGCCAAAAAACATCCAGCCTTTCACCCCGCGGCGCGCAGCCGCCTTATGAAGAAAAACCAAGCCAACAGCCAAAATGCAGACCAATAACAGCAAAAATAACCCATCAAGTAGCATCAACGCCCTCCTCCAGCAAATCGCCCCAAAAAACGTTCACAATGCCCCCCTCTCTCTCCAAGAGGCAAAATCCAAGGACAATTTCACCCACACTCTATTCACCCCCCACACTCTATTTACCCCCCATACTCTATTCACCCCCCACACTCTATTCACCATTGCCGAAAACACGACTCTATACAAACGAGCCCCAACATTTTCTCCTTGTCAAACAGAAATGCTTGGGCAGCCACAAGAGCACAGACAAAGCAAAGGAGGACAATGCAGCCAATTGCCATTCTTTTCCAAAACAAGGCTTGCGGCACAACCGAACTCTCCCCTCCCACATAAAGAAAATCAAACCAAGTTATACCAAAGCGTTTTGCCCCTCGATCAATAAGTGCAAAAACAAGTCCAAGAACAAGACCCCAAAGGACATCAAACACCCACCGATTGGAGAACCAAAGCCAAGTTATGCCCAAATGCTCCGCTTGCTTATAAATAAAATTAGTGAGAGCAACAAAAATGAAACCAAACAACAGAATCTTGAAGAAAAAAAACTTCTTTACACCGCGCCGCTGCAGTACTTCATACCCCACCATAAGGAGAATGCCGGGAATACCATAAAATGCCAAAGCCCGTAAAAATACGTCCCACGTCATCCCCAACGCCTTCATTTCCTCATAAACAGCCCCAAAGACAGCAAGCACAATGCAACAAAAAACCCCACTCTTTAAAGACAAAATTCCGCGCAATGCCATGGCCGCCCCCATCAAATTATTCGCTCATCAAGCCATTTAAGGAAAATTGACCATGCAACAAAACACCCCTCTTTTCAAGAGGCAAAATCCATGGGGGGGGGCTCCCCTCACATCCACATACACAGCACAACAATCCAAGCCATCCTCAAGGGCGCATACGCACCACGCATAACACACCCAACAGCTCTCACCATCATCCCCACCACATTTTTAAAAAAACATGCGCTTCACCAAACTTTTATACGCATCCGCCACCCCCTTAAACAAACAAAGCCCCTCGCTATGGCGCGCAACAATTCCAGCCACCCC
>NZ_LR607244.1:0-8968 GCF_902162175.1 Bartonella saheliensis | reverse complement strand
GCAGCAGAAACACTATTATAACTCGTTTCCTCAGAACTGCCATCCTCGTTAAAGCTCAATATCGTAAAGCTTGGTGCTACCCACTGACCATTCTCAAACTTAGCACCACCACCAAAATAGCTCGCTAGCGTCTGATTCAAGGAATATAGCTGTGATCCATTGATCGCATCCGTAGAATCTTCAGTGATGCTACCATTGGCAAGTGACGTAATCTTGCTGTTCTTCTTGTCAGCATCAGGCCCATGGATCGCTACAAACGCATGATCTTTATCACTCCATAACAATGCATTCTGCTTAATCGTATCTGAAAGATCACTTGTATTTTTTGCAATCTCTTCATGAAGCTCTGTGAATGAACGATCAACACCAACAAATGCATCCGCTACACTCTGATAACTCTTATCCTGAACTGTATAAGTCGGCGCAATACCTTTCAATATATCTGCTCCACCTCCTAAGAATTTCGAAGTATTCTCAGAAACCGTTTTAAGATCATTCGTTACTGTCGTAACATTTTGATTGGTTGCAAAAAGTTGAGAACCATTCACTGCATCAGCTGATGTTTCTGTAAGCGCTCCTGCTTTTACACCTGTAAGGGTCCGTGATGCTCCATCAGTATTCGCAAACGTAACTTCAGTGCCACTCTTTTCACCTCCAACGGCAATAACATGTGTCTTCTCATCTTGCTTAACAAGACTATCTCCCACAACTTGGTTAATCTCATTCTTAAGCTCTTTATGAAGACTGGTGAAAGAACTTCCAACACCAGCAAAGGCTTCCGCTACTGTCTTATAGCTCTGCTCTTCAACCTTATCGCCAGAAGCATTCACTACATTAACCTTGAAGTTTGGAGCTGTCCACTGACCATTCTCATACTTAGCTCCACCACCAAAATAGCTCGCTAACGTATTGTTCATCGAATAAAGTTGAGAACCATTCACTGCATCAGCTGATGTTTCTGTAAGCGCTCCTGCTTTTACACCTGTAAGGGTCCGTGATGCTCCATCAGTATTCGCAAATGTAACTTCAGTGCCACTCTTTTCACCTCCAACGGCAATAATATGTGTCTTCTCATCTTGCTTAACAAGACTATCTCCCACAACTTGGTTAATCTCATTCTTAAGCTCTTTATGGAGATTGCTGAAAGAACTTCCAACACTCGCAAAGGCTTTTGCTACATTATCATAGCTCTGCTCTTCAACCTTGCTACCATCAGCACTCACTGTATTAACCTTAAAGCTTGGTGCTATCCATTTGCCATCCTCATAGCTAGCTTCACCACCTAATGACTTTGCAATACTGCTACCCAAAGCATGAAGTTGATTACCAGCTACTGCATCACTTGAGCTAGAATTAATAGCTCCATTGGCAAGTGATGTGATCTTGCTATTCGTTTTTGCTCCTTCTTTGCCATGCTCTGCTACAAACGCACCTTTAGTTTCATCCCACAACAAAGCATCACCCTTAACTTCTTGAGTAATATCCGTAATTTGTTGAGTAAAATCTTGAACAACATTGGTGAGATGATCGTTTACATTCTTGATATTTTTATCAAGGCCTGCAAACGCAGAGCCTACATCATTGTAGGACTTATCTTTTACCTGACCATGAGTATCAACCTCTGATAATTTATAGGTTGGTCCTGTAAAGACACCATTCTCAAAACTTGTATCTCCACCTAAGAACTTGGCAACATCTTGAGAGAGGGTGTTAATCTGACCACCTGTAACCACATCATGGGAGTTTGCAACAATCTGTCCATCAGCAACATTATGAAGACCAACAGGTGTAGAATCCTTACCTTTTCCAAAAGTCACATTCGTATAATCAGTATCACCACTTTCCTTCTTATCATAATGAACTACCGCTGAATCATCTGACTGAAGACTGTTAGAAAGCTTCTCTAAACTTTGATCAAGTTGTGCTTTATTAACCGCTTCATTATCTTTTGTCGCTGCCTTAACTCCAGAAAGCGTACGATCCTTACTATCCTTGTTGGCAATATTGACTTCAGTACCGGCTACTTCTTTACCAATAGTAATCGGATCTGTTTCTTTTGCTTGTTTAACAAGGCTATCACTAACTACTTGGTTAATCTTATTGTTAATATCCGTAACAGCATTCGTCATTTCATTATGAATACCCTTGAAAGAGCTATTCACACCACCAAACGCATCTGAAACAGTGTTATATGCCTCTTCAAAAGACGTCCCATCATCAGAAAACTGTGAAACTTTAAAGCTTGGTGCACTCCACTGACCATTCTTAAACTTAGCACCACCACCAAAATAGCTCGCAAGCGTCTGATTCAAGGAATATAGCTGTGATCCATTGATCGCATCCGTAGAATCTTCAGTGATGCTACCATTGGCAAGTGACGTGATCTTGCTGTTCTTCTTATCAGCATCAGTCCCGTGGATCGCTACAAACGCATGATCTTTATCACTCCATAACAATGCATTCTGCTTAATCGTATCTGAAAGATCACTCGTATTTTTTGCAATCTCTTCATGAAGCTCTGTGAATGAACGATCAACACCAACAAATGCATCCGCTACACTCTGATAACTCTTATCCTGAACTGTATAAGTCGGCGCAATACCTTTCAATATATCTGCTCCACCTCCTAAGAATTTCGAAGCATTCTCAGAAACCGTTTTAAGATCATTTGTTACTGTCGTAACATTTTGATTGGTTGCAAAAAGTTGAGAACCATTCACCGCATCTGTCGAGGTTTCTGTAAGCGCTCCTGCCTTTACACCTGTGAGGGTCCGTGACACTCCATCAGTATTCGCAAACGTAACTTTAGTGCCACTCTTTTCACCTCCAACGGCAATAACATGTGTCTTCTCATCTTGCTTAACAAGACTATCACTCACCATATTGTTGATGTGATTATTAATATCCGTAACAGCATTCGTCACTTCATTATGAAGATTCGTGAAAGATGTACCAACACCAGCAAAGGCTTTTGCTACATTATCATAGCTCTGCTCTTCAACCTTATCGCCAGAAGCATTCACTACGTTAACTTTGAAGTTTGGAGCTGTCCATTTGCCTTCTTTATATTCAGCTCCGCCACCAAAATAGCTCGCTAACGTATTGTTCATCGAATAAAGTTGAGAACCATTCACTGCATCAGCTGATGTTTCTGTAAGCGCTCCTGATTTTACACCTGTGAGGGTCCGCGCAGCAGCACCACTATTAGAAATGTTAATGCTTGTACCACCTTTTTCCGCACCGATCTTGATGACCTTACTCTCTTCATCCTGCTTGACAAGACTATCACTCACCACATTGTTGATGTGATTATTAATATCCGTAACAGCATTCGTCACTTCATTATGAAGATTCGTGAAAGAACTTCCAACACCAGTAAAAGCTTCCGCTACTGTCTTATAGCTCTGCTCTTCAACCTTATCGCCATTAGCATTCACTACGTTAACTTTGAAGTTTGGAGCTGTCCATTTACCTTCTTTATACTCAGCTCCGCCACCAAAATAGCTCGCTAACGTATTGTTTATCGAATAAAGTTGTGAACCATTTACTGCATCACTTGAATTAGTTGTAATATCTCCATCCAAAATGTGCGTAATCTTGCTAGATGTTCTGTCTTTTCCTTCGCCATGTTGCGCACTAAAGGCTTTGTCTTCCTTGCTCCATGATAAAGAATCCTGGGCAACACCTTCTGAGACTTCCTTAATACGATCATTCACATTCTTGATATTCTTATCAAGACCTGCAAACGCAGAGCCTACATCTTTAAACTCTGTTGAATTTACCTGACCATGAGTATCAACCTCGGATAATTTATAGCTTAGTCCTGTAAAGACACCATTCTCAAAGCTTGTATCTCCCCCTAAGAACTTAGCAACATCTTGAGAGATGGTGTTAATCTGACCACCTGTAACCACATCATGTGAACCCTTGGAAATCTGTCCATCAGCAACATTATGCAATGCAACAGCTGCTGCTTTTTGACCTTTTCCAAAAGTCACATTCGTATAGTCAGTCTCACCACTTTCCTTCTTATCATAATGAACTACCGCTGAATCATCTGACTGAAGACTGTTAGAAAGCTTCTCTAAACTTTGATCAAGTTGCGCTTTATTAACCGCTTCATTACCATTTACTGCTGCCTTAACCCCAGAAAGCGTACGATCCTTACTATCCTTGTTGGCAATATTGACTTCAGTACCGGCTACTTCTTTACCAATAGTAATCGGATCCGTTTCTTTCGCTTGCTTAACAAGGCTATCTCCTTCTACTTTGGTAATCGCATTATTAATCTCATTGGTAATTGTATTGTGAACATTCGTAAAAGATGTACCAACACCAGCCAAAGCTTCTGCTACATTCTGATAACTCTCATCTTTTTCCTTACCATCAGCGTTAACTGTATTAACCTTAAAGCTTGGGGCTTGCCATTCTCCCTTTTCATCATAACCTGCTCCACCGCCAAAATAGCGCGCAAGGGTATTGCTCATCGAATAAAGCTGTGAACCATTTACTGCCTCTGTTGATTTGGCTGAAAGATCACCTGCTTTAACTCCAGAAAGAACCCGCTCTATACCATCACTGTTGGCAAAATTTACCTTAGTACCGTTCGTTTCTCCACCAACCGATATGACATGTGTCTTTTCATTTTGTTTAACAAGGCTGTCCCCTACAACTTGGTTAATTTGCTCATTCACTTCATTATGAATATTCGTGAATGATTGATTAACACCGTCAAAGGCTTCAGCTACAGTTTTATATTCTGCCTCTGTTTCTTTGCCATTATTATCGAACTTTTTAACCTTAAAGGTAGGAGCTGTCCATTTGCCTTTCTCATCATAGCCGGCACCACCACCTAAATATTTTGCAAACTGATCCTGTAAAGAATAAAGCTGGGAACCTGTCACTGCATCTGTGGAATCCATGGTAATGTCTCCAGCCTTAAGATGCGTAATCTTACGATCTGTCTTTTCATCACCTTCACCATGCTGAGCACTAAAAGCTTTGTCTTCCTTACTCCATAATAATGCATCACCCTGAATATGTTGTGTAACATTGGTTATGTTTTCAGTTAGTTCGTTAAACTTATTCGTTAGATTATTATTGACTTCATTGATGTTTGTATCAAGCTGAGCTTTGTTAACGGCTTCATTATCTTTTGTTGCTTCCTTAACTCCAGAAAGCGTACGATCCTCACCATTTTTATTGGCAATATTGATTGCACTGCCTTCTTTTTCTGCACCTATCTTGATAAGACCTGTATCATCCTGCTTGACAAGACTATCTCTAACAATATTGGTAATTTGGTTATTCACTTCATTATGAATATCTGTAATAGAAGTGCTCATACCTGCAAAGGCATCCGCTACATTATTATAGGCAATCTCTTCAACTTCATTACTATCCTTTTTAACTGTTTTAACCTTAAAGCTAGGCGCTTGCCAGTTGCCTTGTGCATCATAGCCGGCACCACCACCAAAATAAGTCGCAAGGGTATTGTTCATCGAATAAAGTTGTGAACCATTAATCGCTTCTGTCGAGTCTTTTGTAATATCTCCGGCGGCAAGGAATTTAATTTTGCTATTGGTTTTTGCTCCTTCTCCATGCTGCGCAACAAAGGCTTTTTCTTTCTCATTCCAATTTAAAGAATCTTGTGCAACGCCCTCTGAGACTTCCTTAATACGATTATTCACATTCTTGATATTTTCATCAAGACCTGCAAACGCAGAGCCTACATCTTTAAACTCTGTAGAATTTACCTGACCATGAGTATCAACCTCTGATAATTTATAGGTTGGCCCTGTAAAGATACCATTCTCAAAGCTTGTATTTCCCCCTAAAAACTTAGCAACATCTTGAGAGAGGGTGTTAATCTGACCTCCCGTAATAGCATCCTTAGAACCAGAAGCGATATTGCCATCAGCAATATTGTGAAGACCAACAGGTGTAGAATCCTTACCTTTTCCAAAAGTCACACTCGTATAATTAGTTTCACCTTCTCCCTTCTTATCATAATGAACTACCGCTGAATCATCTGATTGAAGATGATTAATCTGGTTGGTAATCTCATTTTTTATATTAGTGAAAGAAGTACCAACACCTTCAAAAGCTGCTGCTACATTCTGATAAGTCTGATCTTCGGTGTTGCCATCAGTATTAACGGTTTTAACCTTAAAGCTTGGATCAACCCATTGCCCATTCTCATATTTTGCTCCACCGCCAAAATATGTCGCAACCTTATCACCCAAAGAATAAAGCTGATTACCTGTAACAGCCTCAGTTGAATTAGCTGTAATATCCCCATTCTCAAGGAACTTTAGCTTACTGTTTTTACTATCTTTTCCTTCTCCATGAAGTGCAACAAAGGCTTTTTCTTTCTCATTCCAATTCAAAGAATCCTGTGCAACGCCTTCTGATACTTCCTTAATACGATTATTTACATTCTTGATATTTTCATCAAGACCGACAAAAGCAGAGCCAATATCGTTATAGGACTTATCTTTTACGTGACCTTCTGTAGAAACCTCGGATAATTTATAGGCTGGTTGTGTAAGACCACCTTCTTTAAAGGCCGCTTCACCTCCTAAAAACTTAGCAATACTCTCACCAATGGTATTGATCTGACCACCTGTAACTACATCACGGGAATTTGCAGCAATCTGTCCATTAGCAATATTATGAAGACCAACAGGTGTAGAATCCTTACCTTTTCCAAAAGTCACACTCGTATAATCAGTTTCACCTTCTCCCTTTTTATCATAATGAACTACCGCTGAATCATCTGACTGAAGATGATTAATCTGATTGGTAATTTCATTTTTTATATTGGTGAAAGAAGTACCAACGCCTGTCAAAGCTGCTGCTACATTCTTATACTCTTTCTCTTCAGATTTACCATTCTCTTTAACTGTATTAACCTTAAAGCTTGGGGCTTGCCATTCTCCCTTTTCATTATAACCTGCTCCATCGCCAAAATAGCTCGCAAGGGTATTGCTCATCGAATAAAGCTGTGAACCATTTACTGCCTCTGTCGATTTTGCTGAAAGCGCACCATCTTTTACACCCAAAAGCGTCCGAGCAGCCTTATCAACATTGGCAAAATTAACTTGAGTACCACTCTTTTCACCACCAACAGATATAATGCGCGACTCTTTATCTTGTTTAACAAGACTGTCCCCTACAATTTGGTTAATTTGCTCGTTCACTTCATTATGAATATTCGTGAATGATTGATTAACACCGTCAAAGGCTTCAGCGACAGTTTTATATTCTTGCTCTGTTACTTTGCCACTATCATCGAATTTCTTAACCTTAAAGGTCGGAGAGGTCCAGTTGCCTTGCATATCATAACCTGCTCCACCACCTAAATATTTTGCAAACTGATCCTGTAAAGAATAAAGCTGAGAGCCTGTCACTGCATCTGTAGAAACTTTGGAAATCTCTCCATTCGCAAGAGAGGTGATCTTACTATTTTCTTTTTTACCTTCTTTTTCTCCATGCTGGGCGACAAAGGCTTTACTTTTCTGATCCCATAACAGAGCATCACCTTGAACTTCTTGAGTAATATTCGTGACTTGATCAGTAAAGTTATTAACGACATTTGTAAAATTAGAATCAATATCGGAAAACGCATCCGCTACATTATGATAAGTCTTTGTTCCATCTTCCTTACCATCTTTGAAGCTTTTCAGTGTAAAGCTTGGCGCTTGCCATTTGCCTTCCTCATATTTCGCTCCACCACCAAAGTACTGTGCAACCGTTTGATTTAAAGAATAAAGTTGGGAACCATTAATCGCTTCCGTCGAATCTTTTGTAATATCCCCGGCTGCAAGGAATTTAATTTTGCTATTGGTTTTTTCTTTTCCATGCTCAGCAACAAAGGCTTTTTCTTTCTCATTCCAATTTAAAGAATCCTGAGCAACGCCCTCTGAGACTTCCTTAATACGATTATTCACATTCTTGATATTTTCATCAAGGCCAGTAAACGCAGAACCAACATCATTGAAGGTATTGTCTGTTATTTTACCATCTGCATCGACATTGGATAATTTATAGGTCGGCTGTGTAAAGGCTCCATTGTTAAAGGCTACACCCCCACCTAAAAACTTTGCTATATCCTCACCGATTTTATAAATCTGACCACCATTTATCGCATCATGAGATTTATCAGAAATAATACCATCAGCAACATTATGAAGACCAACAGGTTTATAATCCTTACCCTTACCTAAAGTCACACTCGTATAATCAGTTTCACCACTTTCCTTCTTATCATAATGAACTACCGCTGAATCATCTGATTGAAGATGATTAATCTGGTTGGTTATCTCATCTTTTATATTAGTGAAAGAAGTACCAACGCCTGTCAAAGCTTCTGCTACGTTCTTATAAGTCTGATCTTCGGTGTTGCCATCTGCATTAACTGTTTTAACCTTAAAACTTGGATCAACCCATTGGCCATTCTCATATTTTGCTCCACCGCCAAAATATGCCGCAACCTTATCACCTAAAGAATAAAGTTGGAAACCATTAATCGCTTCCGTCGAGTCTTTTGTAATATCCCCGGCTGCAAGGAATTTAATTTTGCTATTGGTTTTTTCTTTTCCATGCTGAGCAACAAAGGCTTTTTCTTTCTCATTCCAATTTAAAGAATCTTGTGCAACGCCCTCTGAGACTTCCTTAATACGATTATTTACATTCTTGATATTTTCATCAAGGCCAGTAAAAGCAGAGCCTACATCATTGAAGGTATTGTCTGTTATTTTACCATCTGCATCGACATTGGATAATTTATAGGTCGGCTGTGTAAAGGCTCCATTGTTAAAGGCTACACCTCCACCTAAAAACTTTGCAACATCTTGAGAGATGGTGTTAATCTGACCACCTGTAATAGCATCCTTAGAACCAGAAGCGATATTTCCATCAGCAATATTGTGAAGAGCCGTGGCAGTTTTATCTTTACCACCAAAAG
>NZ_LR607298.1:0-1920 GCF_902162175.1 Bartonella saheliensis | reverse complement strand
AACTCGTGTCAATGATATCACCATTGTCGTTGAAACCTTTAAAATGGAATGTAGGAGCAACCCATTTGCCATCTTCATAGCTGGCTTCACCACCTAATGTCTTTGCAACATTGCTCCCTAGAGCATAGAGCTGAGAACCATTAACCGCATCTGTAGAGGCTTGACCAACATCCCCTGCGGCAAGGAGTTTAATCTTGCTATCCTTTTCTCCATGCGTTGCTACAAATGCGTCATGTTTATTGCTCCATAATAAGGAATCCCCTTTAACTTCCTTATTAATATTGTCTAACTTTTCATTAAACTCATTAACAACACTATTCAGATGTTTATTAACATTGCTAAAGTTCGTATCAACTCCTGCAAACGCAGAGCCTACATCGTTATAGGTCTTGTGTTCACCTTCCTTACCATCTTCACTGAACATTTTCAGGATAAAGCTTGGAGCAACCCATTTGCCATCTTCATAGCTGGCGTTACCACCTAATGTCTTTGCAACATTGCTCCCTAGAGCATGGAGCTGATTACCAGCCACGGCATCACTTGAGCTAGAATTAATAGCTCCATTGGCAAGTGATGTAATCTTGCTGTTCGTTTTGCTACCTTCTTTGCCATGTTCTGCGACAAACGCACCTTTGCTTCCATCCCACAACAACGCATCACTTTGAACCGTGCTGATCTCTTTGCCAATTTCATCCTTAATATTCGCAAACTGATCTTTAACTTTCTTAAATGAATCGCCAACACCCGTAAAGGCTGAGGTTACATCATTATAACTCGTGTCAGTGACATCACCATTTTCATTGAAACCTTTAAAATGGAATGTAGGAGCAACCCATTTGCCATCTTCATAGCTAGCTTCACCACCTAATGTCTTTGCAACATTGCTCCCTAGAGCATAAAGCTGAGAACCATTAACCGCATCTGTAGAGGCTTGACCAATATCTCCTGCGGCAAGGAGTTTAATCTTGCTATCCTTTTCTCCATGCGTTGCTATAAATGCGTTATGTTCATTGCTCCATAATAAGGAATCCCCTTTAACTTCCTTATTAATATTGTCTAACTTTTCATTAAACTCATTAACAACACTATTCAGATGTTTATTAACATTGCTAAAGTTCGTATCAACTCCTGCAAACGCAGAGCCTACATCGTTATAGGTCTTGTGTTCACCTTCCTTACCATCTTCACTGAACATTTTCAGGATAAAGCTTGGAGCAACCCATTTGCCATCTTCATAGCTGGCGTTACCACCTAATGACTTCGCAACATTGCTCCCTAGAGCATGGAGCTGATTACCAGCCACGGCATCACTTGAGCTAGAATTAATAGATCCATTGGCAAGTGACGTGATCTTGCTGTTCGTTTTGCTACCTTCTTTGCCATGTTCTGCGACAAACGCACCTTTGCTTCCATCCCACAACAAGGCATCACTTTGAACCGTGCTGATCTCCTTGCCAATTTCATCCTTAATATTCGCAAACTGATCTTTAACTTTCTCAAATGAATCGCCAACACCCGTAAAGGCTGAGGTTACATCATTATAACTCGTGTCAATGATATCACCATTGTCGTTGAAACCTTTAAAATGGAATGTAGGAGCAACCCATTTGCCATCTTCATAGCTGGCTTCACCACCTAATGTCTTTGCAACATTGCTCCCTAGAGCATAAAGCTGAGAACCATTAACCGCATCTGTAGAGGCTTGACCAATATCTCCTGCGGCAAGGAGTTTAATCTTGCTATCCTTTTCTCCATGCGTTGCTATAAATGCGTTATGTTCATTGCTCCATAACAAGGAATCCCCTTTAACTTCCTTATTAATATTGTCTAACTTTTCATTAAACTCATTAACAACACTATTCAGATGTTTATTAACATTGCTAAAGTTCGTATCAACTCCTGCAAACGCAGAGCCTACAT
>NZ_LR607297.1:0-1927 GCF_902162175.1 Bartonella saheliensis | reverse complement strand
GTTATATAATGTGAATTATATATTGTAAAAATAAAAAATTATCATATTTATTACTTAATATTTTATAATATTACTTATAATAATATTGATAAAATTTACTGCAAATAAAAATATGAACATAAAACAAATCTATAATTATAAATAAGCATTTATAACAAAATAATACTTTTTAAAAAAACATTATAATTTAAAAAAAGAAGTCATAAAGATCCTTATCCTTATTTTAAAATAAAAAACATTAATGAAATAATTTTCAACTTTTACTGATATATAAAAAACATTTCGCAGTATTTTAAAAAAGGAAAAACATCCATTAAAAGGTTTTTAACTTTAATAATGCAGACAAAAATACATTTATTATTAACAAAATAATTTATATCTCCAATATAGGATAAACTATTTGAAACTGAGTGTAGAAAATAATCTAAAAACAGCTAGAGCAGTACCAATGAAATCCCCAACGGATAAAGAAGAAAGAACTGATACAACATTCCCCAAAAAAGCTGCACTTAAAAATACAGCAGCTTTTTCAACTTTCCCAAAAGCAAATCCATTCTGTTCTTCAACATAACGGATAACAGCCTTATCTACCGCTTCAGTAATGACTCTTTTTTCTCGTGTTGCACCAATTTCTAATTCTTGAAATCGATTTTGTACAAAACTTACCTTCTCTTTTACAGTTTTTACAGCAAAAAGAATAAATTAACACATATGATTTTTAAATATTTTAAACATAACTTTCTTTGCTCCTCTTTTTCTTCATTGAAAAAAACGAAAGAATACTCATATATATAAAAAGAAAAAATTACATTTAATTATTTAATAAATACACACAACACAATATATTATATAAATAAACCATTATATATTAGATGTAAATATATAATTTAAAATTATACAATATATTAACAATATAAAATAATATTTATTATAATTTATTTACTTAAAAAAATTATTAAAAACGAATATAATTGATTATTGTCTCACATGACGCCAAAACTATCAATTTAAACTTTTCCTCTATCCTCTATTACACAACAATGAACCTCTATTGCATTAAAAGTTCCGTTGGCTTCTTTCAATAAAAGCTTCACTTTTTAAACTAAAGTCCTCATCGTTATAAAGTCTTATAGCTTCATATATATGATATAAAAATAAGTCTGTTTGCGTTTCTCGTATAGATAGATCAAATAGTGGTTCTAACACCTTTTTTCATCTCTTTGTCTCTGTTAATTCCTCTTTTGGGCAATAATTTATGGTATCTAATACGCTTTTTCTCGCTCTTTTACCTTTGGGTGCTTACGAATATCATGGAGATCACCTTCCCTTTAAAACCGACTGAATTATTGCTGAAGCCTTTGCAAAAGCACTCATTTTACAAAAAAACAATTTCATATCACACTTTTACCAATTGAAAAAATTGGTTATTCTGTAGAACATATGGATGTTACAGGGACATAAAGTCTCACTTTTTCTAAAGCTATTAAGCGATGGATAGATATGGTGAAAATTGCTATCATAAAGGAAGCAACCTTTTTCTTCTCTTCAATGCTCATGGGGGAAATTCACCTTTAATGAGTATTGTCATCACCAAATTATAGGGGCACTTTTCAATGTTCACTGTTGCAAACAGCTGGAGTTGTTTTAGTCTACGACAAGGTCTCATAGAACCTTCTCAACAGCCTCTTGATATCCGTGGAGATTTTATTGAAACCTCTCTTGAGCTGTATTAGTTTAACCAACGTTCAATGCGCCTCTCACAAGTGCTTTTACTTCAAGAATCGCTCCCATATCCATAAGCATGAATACAGTAGCGAAACTTCTATCCTTTTCGCCTCAATCGAGACCTCCTCACACACAAACTGTGACTTGTTCTTGTAAAGGTTTCTTAAATTTATCGACAATTTACTTCTTTTCACCAATCATC
>NZ_LR607263.1:0-4740 GCF_902162175.1 Bartonella saheliensis | reverse complement strand
GTCCTATAACTAACTATAGTAAAATACTTCCAATGCTATATTTAAATAGCTGAATTTACTTAATTTTATTTTTAAAAGGGGGATTTATGATACATAAAAATACAAACAGATTCTTTAAGAAATAAAAAGCAAACTCTGACTAGAACGAGGAAAACATCTATAAAAGCTTCTCTCATAAGCTAAAGAAAACGGATTAATTTTGCTTTTTATAAATTTAAAAAGGATGCGTAAAGCTTATTTAGCTGATTGGTTTGAGTTCTTCTCAAAGAGTAGTCATAACTTTTTTTATGTTATAGATAAGCTTAAGGATGTTAAACGCTATACTTTAAATAAATAAGAAAGAGAATTATGACTATTATATTAACACCAGGTAAGGTAACACTTAGTGAACTTGAGGCTGTTTATTTCAATGGTGAAGTAAGCAAACTTCACAGCGATACCTATTTGTCTATTAAAAAGGGAGCAGAACGCATTGCTGAAATTTCTGCGGGGAGGGAGCCAGTTTATGGTGTCAATACTGGTTTTGGCAAATTGGCTTCGATTAAAATTGATGCAAACGATGTCGCTATTTTACAAAGAAATCTTATTTTATCACATTGCTGTGGTGTAGGAGAACCTTTAGCTGAAAATATTGTACGTTTGATCATGACTTTAAAGCTTCTTTCTTTGGGGAGAGGAGCCTCTGGTGTTCGTTTAGAGCTGATACATTTGCTCGAAAATATGCTTGAAAAAGGCGTGCTTCCTGTCATTCCTGAAAAGGGGTCTGTTGGTGCATCAGGTGATCTTGCTCCACTTGCTCATATGGCTGCTGTTATGATGGGAGAGGGAGAAGCATTTTTTCAAAATATTCGCATGAGTGGAGCTGCGGCTTTAGAAAAAGCCGGATTATCTCCTATTGTCTTAGAGGCAAAAGAAGGATTAGCTCTTATTAATGGTACACAAACATCCACAGCACTTGCTCTTGCGGGCCTTTTCCGTAGTCATCGGGCATTATGTGGTGGACTTCTTGCAGGGGCATTAACAACCGATGCTATCATGGGATCAACAGCACCGTTTCATCCTGATATCCATATTTTACGAGGCCATTATGGACAGATTGCTGTATCACAAACATTAGAAAAGCTTTTACAAGATTCAGGAATTCGAGCAGCACATTTGCGTGATGATGAGCGTGTACAGGATCCTTATTGTATACGTTGCCAACCACAAGTTATGGGGGCATGTTTCGATATTCTTATCGCAGCAGCAAAAACACTTATTATTGAAGCAAATGCCGTTACAGATAATCCATTGATTTTAAGGAATGGTGAAGTTGTATCAGGTGGGAATTTTCATGCTGAACCTGTAGCATTTGCGGCTGATCAAATTGCTCTTGCTCTATGTGAAATAGGTTCTATTTGCCAAAGGCGTATTGCTCTTATGGTTGATCCAGCCGTTTCTTATGGACTTCCAGCTTTTTTAGCACAAAATGCCGGTCTTAATTCAGGTTTTATGATCGCTGAAGTAACTGCCGCTGCTTTAATGTCTGAAAATAAACAAATGGCACATCCTGCTTCCGTTGATTCAACGCCAACATCAGCAAATCAAGAAGATCACGTTTCAATGGCCTGCCATGGTGCACGTCGATTATTGGCGATGAGTGACAACCTTTTTACTATTATCGGTATTGAAACACTTGTTGCAGCACAAGGAATTGAATATCGTGCTCCTCTAAAAACAAGCTCCTTCTTACAATCTATTATGGAGCATCTACGCAAAAACATTGATACTCTTAAGGAAGATCGTTACATGGCTCCAGATCTTCATAGGGCACATATACTTGTACGTGACGGGGATTTGTTATCCAGTTTACCAGAAACAATTTTTCCTTCATTAAGCCCTCAATAATATTTATTTTAAAATCAATGAGGAAGGAGCGACATTTAACGGTTAGCCTTCCTCATATGATATTTATAGGATCAATGATACTTGGCATAATTTAAAGAGATGTGTGCTCGCTCATTTTTTAATATGTATTGTAGAGCGCACCAGGTTATCTTGCTAATATTATGTTTTATGGTAATGATAGTTTATCAACAATAAAGTTATAAGAGATAATATTTTTTAACTTATTTTTCTAATAGTCTTTATTATTACTTTAGTACTATATTGTATAGATTTAAGAATTATAGATTATTAGAATGTATTTTTATAAAAATGTTTTATTATGTATTTCATTAAGTAAGTTTAACAGTTTTATTAGCTATTCTTCTGGTTTTTAGATGCTTTATGAGTTTTCCCATTACTTTTTTGTATTTTAAGTTTACAATAAAGGAGATAAAAATGTGCAAAAACAATGCATTATATATCCTAATGACTACCATTTTTTGTTTTTCACAAATTGTAGAGGTTAATATGCAGCTTTGGAGAGATAGAATTCAAGAGAGCGTTTTTGTTGCCATGGATGTACAAAGAAACAATATTCTTGTTCAAGGGACAAATAAAGCATTTATTGCTATTTCAGATCAAAATATTAGAGAAAATACTAAATCTATTATTGGAAAAATGTTTGAAAAGGTTCTTTTATTTGGAATAGATTTTGTTCTTGGAAAAGTTACATTGAAGGCGGTTAGCTTCCTTAAAAGATGGGCAGAGGCTAGATTTTCGCAAGCTTTTGCAGATTGGAAAGCTTCACTTTATAAGAACTAACTTAAACTATTGCTTTGATATTAAAAGTTATTTTATACGTACATGTTATCGTATATAATTTGTTATCATTGTGCGCTAGAAAGTAAGAGAGTTTTTTGAAAGTAACAAAAAGTTTAATATACTTGCAACTAATGAGTACATGATAAATCGCATTGCTTTTTTCAGTGCACTAAAAAGAGCAGTGCGATTTAATGTTGTATTAAATTTCGTATTTTTTGAAAAAAGAAAATACGAAATGAATTAAATGACGATTATAAAAAATTTTATTACCACTTTATCTCAATAAAATGATACAGAATTATACGCTGTAAAAAGCTGGATAATTCGTTAATAAAAGTATTTTTCATTGCCTAAGATGAAATGTCTGATAGGTCAGTGTTTTATGCTTTTTAAAAAAATATATTAGTGAGAGAAATATGAAGCTTTATTTATCATAGAGCGAGTATTTCAGTATGGATTTTATCGACATTTCAGTGAGAAGAAAAAATGGTAATAAATGAACTGAAAAGGGGTATGAACAAACGCCAAGTTATTTTTTTAGCTCTTGGTTCTGCTATTGGTACAGGCCTTTTTTACGGATCTGCACAAGCGATTAAGCTTGCTGGCCCAAGTGTTTTGATTGCCTATTGTATTGCTGGTTTAGCCATTTTTATGGTTATGCGCGCTCTTGGTGAAATGATTATTTATAATCCATTGCCCGGCTCTTTTGCCCGTTATGCTGCAAATTACATATCACCGTTGGCTGGTTTTCTAACAGGATGGACATATGTATTTGAGATGATTCTTGTTGGTTTAGCTGACATTACAGCTTTTGCCACTTATATGGGTTTTTGGTATCCCCATGTTGCTCCTTGGATATGGGCACTTAGCATTACACTGATCATTACAGGAATTAATTTAGCAGCAGTAGAGGTATATGGTGAACTAGAGTTTTGGCTATCATCCATTAAAATTATTGCTATCATTGCAATGATTATTCTAGGGATAGCAATCATTTTTTTTGGCTGGAATACCAATTCTTCTACTATCAGTGTTCACAATTTATGGGAAAATGGTGGTCTTTTTCCCAATGGGTGGTTTGGTTTTTTGGCTTGTTTTAGTGTTGTTGTCTTTGCTTTTGGTGGTATAGAAATCATAGGTATGGCAGTGATGGAAGTACAAAATCCTCATCACACAATCTCAAAAGCAATTAATTCTACTCCAGTTCGTGTTTTATTTTTTTACATCATGACGTTAGCTATTTTAATGTCCCTTTATCCTTGGAATAAAATTGGTCTTATGGATAGTCCTTTTGTTTCAATTTTTGAGAATCTTGGGATTTCATATGCAGCAAATATTTTGAACATTGTTATTGTTACAGCAGCTATTTCAGCAATGAATAGTGGAATGTATGGTGCTTGTCGCATGATACATGGGTTGTCGCAAGAAGGTTATGCTTTTAAGAAATTTCAATATTTATCAAAAAATGGTATACCAATTCTTGTTATTTTACTGCTCTTTGTCATCTTTCTTTTTGGCGTTATCCTTAATTATTTCTACCATGAAGGTCTTTTCTTTCTTATTGCTGCAATGGCAACATTTGCAACCGTTTTTGTGTGGATGATGATTTTACTTTCGCAAATTTTTATGCGGCTTAAAATGTCTAAAGAAGCACAGTCTGCTTTAAAATTTCCAATTCCTTTGTGGCCTATAGGATCGATTTTTTCTATCTTATTTATGGTTTTTATCTTTATTTTGTTAGGCTTTTTCGATGACACGCGGCCAGTTTTAATTGTAGGGGGAAGTTGGATTATCTGGCTTATTATTTGTTTTTATGCACTTAAAATTTATAATTTAAAGAAAAAAGTAAGTGAATTAAACTACGAATGAAGATTTAACTAAAAAACGAATTAAAAGTTTAGAGGAAAAGCGTTTGTTCCTCACCCCTCAGGGGTGGGGAATTATTTTTTCCTTACTATTTTTTTATTAATATTATCAATGTTTACTGCTAATCTTTATACAACAGTGACAAAACCGAATGAAACTTATTGATTGATATTAGTGTAACTAAAA
>NZ_LR607296.1:0-1997 GCF_902162175.1 Bartonella saheliensis | reverse complement strand
AACTTTGCAACATCTTGAGAGATGGTGTTAATCTGACCACCTGTAATAGCATCCTTAGAACCAGAAGCGATATTTCCATCAGCAATATTGTGAAGAGCCGTGGCAGTTTTATCTTTACCACCAAAAGTTATACTTCCATAATCAACAGTGCCATTTTTATCGTCTTTATCATAGTGAACAACGGCGGAATCATCTGATTGAAGACGATTAATTTGGTTGGTAATCTCAGTAGTAAACTTATTCTGAACGTTTGTGATAGAAGTACCAACACCTTCAAAAGCTGCTGCTACATTCTGATAAGTCTGATCTTCAGTGTTGCCATCAGTATTAACTGTTTTAACCTTAAAGCTTGGTGCTTGCCATTTGCCTTCCTCATATTTAGCACCACCACCAAAGTACTGTGCAACATTATCACCTAAAGAATAAAGTTGTTTACCCGTGATGGCATCTGTTGAGTCTTTTGAAATAGTGCCATCCAAAAGGTGCGTAAGCTTACTATTTGCCTTTTCATCATCTTTGCCATGATCTGCAACAAAAGCATGATCTTCCTCACTCCATAATAAAGCATCGCCTTTAACTTGTTGCGTAATATTCGTTATGTTTTGAGTAAACTCGTTGAACTTATTCGTTATATCGTTGGTAACTTTATTCTGGACATTTGTAATAGAAGTACCAACGCCTTCAAAAGCTGCTGCTACATTGGTATAGTTCTTATCTTCTTTATCTCCATCAGCATTAACGGTTTTAACCTTAAAACTTGGATCAGACCATTGGCCATTCTCATATTTCGCTCCACCGCCCAAATAAGTCGCAACCTTATTATTTGTCTCGAAAAGCTGGGAACCATTAATAGCTTCTGTCGAGTCTTTTGTAATATCCCCGGCTGCAAGGAATTTAATTTTGCTATTCGTTTTTTCTTCTTCTCCATGAAGTGCAACAAAAGCATCGTTTTCATTGCTCCATAGCAAAGCATCGCCTTTAACTTCTTTGTTAATGTTATCGACTTTTTTATTAAAGTCTTCAACAATATTGGTCAGATGATTATTTACATTTGTGAAATTTTTATCAATTCCTGCAAAGGCTGAACCAACATTATTATATGTCTTGTTTTCACTTTCCTTACCATCTTCACTAAAAGCTTTCAGTGTAAAGCTTGGTGCGCTCCAATCTCCATCCTTATACTCAGCGCCACCACCAAAATATTTTGCAACATCTTTGCCTAAAGAATAAAGCTGAGAACCATTAATAGCTTCTGTTGAAGCAGCAGAAATTTTTCCAGAAGCAAGGAATTTAATTTTGCTATTGGTTTTTTCTTCTTCTCCATGTTGCGCACTAAAGGCATTGTCTTCCTTGCTCCATGATAAAGAATCCTGTGCAACGCCCTCTGAGACTTCCTTAATACGATCATTCACATTCTTGATACTAAGATCAAGACCTGCAAGGGCTGTTCCAACACTGTCAAGAGAACTTTCTGTTACAACGCCATCCTTGGCAATATACGATAATTTATAAGTTGGACCTGTAAAAGCTCCATTGTTAAAAGCTGCATTTCCACCCAAGAATTTTGCTATATCTTCACCAATTTTATAAATCTGTCCACCATTTATCGCATCATGCGACTTATCAGAAATCATACCATTAGCAACATTGTGGAGAGCTGTAAGAGTTTTCTCTTTACCACCAAAAGTTACACTTCCATAATTAATGGCGCCATCCTTCTTATCATAGTGAACAACGGCGGAATCATCTGATTGAAGACGATTAATTTGGTTGGTAATCTCAGTGGTAAACTTATTCTGAACATTTGTAAAAGAAGTCCCTACGCCTGCTAAAGCATCCCCTACATTGGTATAGTTCTTATCTTCAGAGTTACCATCAGCGTTAACTGTATTAACCTTAAAGTTAGGCGCTTTCCATTTGCCTTCCGTATCATAGCCGGCGCCACCACCTAAATAGCTCGCAAGATGCTCATTCATCGAATAGAGTTGTCCACCCGT
>NZ_LR607295.1:0-2023 GCF_902162175.1 Bartonella saheliensis | reverse complement strand
GTTTTATAACGCCCATAATATAGCTTTAAAAGGCTATAATACAAAAGAAGCAATTAATAAGCATATGATAAATATTTACACACAATGCATTTAAAAAAATAATAAAAAATATCAAAAAAGTGCATAAATTAATTGACAATAAATACGTATTTTGTTATATAAATAATCAAGTGATGAAAACACTTCCTAAAGCGGGTAGATCACGATAAGATCTTTCCCAATACATTAAAAAACTGACTGTCTTTTATGCTTTGAATAGCGTATAACGATTTTGCCGGGTGTGGTCATATTATACAATACCCTTATGGGGAAGGTATGACAACAGACTTTAGGCTGTGTTTTCAACGCCCGGCGCCCTTATGGGTTGTCACTTGAAAACATTTTTACCTAAAGGAGTTCATTATGAACGCTATATCAAAAAACACTCCCGTTATTTCTGACATTTCAAATGAAACCGCATCTAATAACAAACAAGAGCCTGCAAAAAAATACGAATTTATTGATGATTGTGAATATATAGATGGTCATTTCTTAAAGCGAATTAGAGCATTAAGAGATTTTGATGATGTAAAAAAAGGTGACCTCGGGGGGTATATTGAAAGTGAAAATAATCTATCACATGATGGCAATTGCTGGGTATATGATAAAGCACGCGTCTTTCAAAACGCACGGGTTTCTGAGAATGCAAAAGTAAAAGGTTTTTTTGTAGACGTTTATGGCGATGCTAAAATTTATGGAAATGCTATTTTTCAAGGCATGGCAATAAATGATTATTGTGAAGTCTATGGCAATGCCCGTGTTGAAAATGCCGTTGTTCTCGAAGGTAATGTGAAAATTTATGATAACGCCCATGTAAGTGGCCATGCCCATATTTCTGATGATACCGTCATTTGTGATAATGCCCATGTGGGTGGCAATGCGAAAATAAGTGATGGTGCTTATATATGTGATTATTCTCAAGTTTATGATGATGCCGTTGTGTGTGGTTCTTTAATTTGTGGGGATTCTTATATTCATAGTGCCGCCTCTTTATCATCTGATGATCAAATTCATGACGAGGCAATTCCAAGATTTGGTAGTGAAGATGATTATTATCGTCATGAATATTATGATGCTGTGTAAATGACGCGCGGGCGCGGCGGGGGCGCCTCTCTTTAAAACATTTCATTCAAAAATTTAATTTTCTTATAAAGGAATTGTGCCATGCAAAAAAAGTTTGCACTCACAAATGAGACACGTGTATTAAATAATCAAACCCTTTATCGCATTAAAGCATTAAGAGACTTTGCTGATGTAAAGGCTGGGGATCTTGGTGGTTTTATCGAAAATGAAAGCAATCTTTCTCATGATGGGAATTGTTGGGTATATGATAATGCCCGTGTTTTAAATACTGCCTATATTTATGAAAATGCAAGGGTTTCTGATAACGCTATTATAATGGGCTTTGTTTATGGCAATGCGCATGTTTGTGACCGTGCCCGTGTTTATGCAAATGCTCATGTTTATGACAATGCGCATCTTTCTTATAATGCTTGGGTTTTTCAATATGCAAGGGTTTTTGGGAATGCAAAATTATCGGGGTGTGCACGTATTCATAGCAAGGCGGTAGTTTATGATCATGCTATTGTGAGTGGTGCTGCAAAAATTTATGGCTCTGTGTATGGCAATGCGAAAATTTCTGATTATATCGTGATTAGAGGCAAGGTCTATGGCAATGCAAGAATAAAAAGACATAGCGGTTTGTGTTCGGTTCCCATAAATTGTGAAGTTTATGAAAACGATCACGTTGTAAAGATTATTGAAAATAAAGCAGCGTAAATACATGCGGGGGCGGTGCGGGGCGTCCCTCTTTAAAATTTCTCATTTCAAAATTTAATGAATATCAACTTAGGGAGTTACCTATGACCAGTACAATTGTATCTAAAAAATATGAATTTACTAATGAAAGTCACGTTATTGAAGGGATTACTTTACACCGTATACGTGCTTTAAGAGATTTTGATGATGTAAAGGCGGGGGATTT
>NZ_LR607262.1:0-4818 GCF_902162175.1 Bartonella saheliensis | reverse complement strand
CCTGACCAGATCCTTCTGGGTTAGTGCTACCACCGTTACCCTGACCAGATCCTTCTGGGTTAGTGCTACCACCGTTACCCTGACCAGATCCTTCTGGGTTAGTGCTACCACCGTTACCCTGACCAGACCCTTCTGGGTCAGTGCTACCACCGTTACCCTGACCAGATCCTTCTGGGTTAGTGCTACCACCGTTACCCTGACCAGATCCTTCTGGGTTAGTGCCAGAGCCACCAGGATGAGAGTTAAGAAATTCCGGTTGTAAACGGAAATCCCAGAAATTATCGTTATTTCCCACGAGGCTTTGGCTTGCCTCGGCTTTGCCATGGCTTGAATTTGGTCCATAGGCTAGGAGCATATACTTATTGGGTGAACCATTGAGTGTGGTATAACCATTTACCAATTTGAAAGAACCCTCTTCGGCTTTTCCAGAAACTTGAATAAGGGAAAGTCCCCGTATGTTATCAGGAGCTTCAGAATTATTTTCTGGACTGTTGTTCTTAGTTACATATCCCGCCACCAAAACATTTGTATTGCCTGATACATCACCATAGATCAAAAGCCGATCGGTTTGTTGGTTAATGATTGGTGCCCCATCACTCCACAAAGTATTGAAAGAAATTTGTGCATTGCCTGTTGCATTATAAACTGCTGAGGTGTCTGGTTTTCCATAACCTATATGTAATGTGTGGTAATAACCATCTGTTGTTGGCTCTTTGAAAATAACAGAGCTGTCATTGAGGTTGAGAACAGAAACAGTAGAATAAGCGGTATAATATAGAATGCCATCATCATCTTTTTCTTGTGCGCTGGTTTTCAGAATCCATTTTGCTTGATTGCTCAGATCAAAGTGTACATTTCTTTCTTCTGTAATGCTTGTTCTGCCTTCTAAAATGGAATGATCTGCATTTAATGTGAAGCTACCGTTGGCTATCTCCTTAACGTCTTTACCATCCCAGAAATTTTTATCTTCCCAAGAAATTGTGTCCCCAAAGACACCATCATCTAATAATGCATTCGCATGGATTTCTGAATCTTTAAGATTGAGTGTACCGATTGATAGAGTGGGACTATTTTCAACGCTTTTTTCAGCAAGACTTCCAATGAGAATCCCTGTGCCATTATCAACGTGAATATTGGTATTGGTGAGATTGATTTCGTTGTTTTCATATGTTTGTAGATCATCTAATTTATTTGTATTCGTTTTTGATAAAGCCACCAGTTGTATACCTGTGCTTCCCGCTTTTACAACAGTATTTTCTAGGTCAATCTTTCCGTTGGCTATTGCGAATAGTGCAACTTTTTTGACATCTATTTCATTTTTAGTGCCATTCTTCATGTTAATTGAGGAACTATTGCCTACAGCAAGACCAACATCAAAATTTTTAATGGTTGTTTTACCATTTAATTCAATTTTGCTCCCAGGCTCGTAAGAGCCTACAGCACTGGTTATTCTTTCGCTTTCATCACCGATTATTGTTAGATCGCCACTGGTGATTTTGCTTCCACCATCTGCATAAAGGCCTTCATCAACATTTTGAATGGTTGTTGTGCCTGTTAAGTTAATTTCACTTTCAGCGTCTTTTGTCATTAGACCCGAGCGTTCTGCGTCGGAATCCGAATTGTTAGCTTTTCCACCAATGATTGTTAAATTTTCGCTGGTGATTTTGCCACCATCCGTTGCAGCAAGACCAGTCAAAACGTTCTTCATTGTTGTTTCAGATAATTCAATTACGCTATCAGGGCCAAGTGCAGTTGCTCCAGTTGCTGTACCATTTGTTGCAATAGAAATATTCGTGACTTTAATATGTCCGCTGCTTTTTGCAAACAATGCATCAGCTTTACTTTCTATAGTCCCTCCCGTCATTGTGACTTTGGATTCTGAACCTTCCGCATAGAGTCCGTTCCCCGTATATGATGTAATTTGCGTCTTGTCAGTTAAATTAATGATGCTACCATTTAGAGCACGTATTGTTGCGTATTTTGCATCAAATGATCCCCCAGAGACTGTCACTGTCGAGTGATCATTTGCAGATATGGCATTTTCTGCTTGAGAGACAGTTACATTTGTTAAAGCGACTGTACTGTTTTTTTCTGCATCTATTCCATAGTGTAATAGAGCATCGTCTTTGCCACTTGATATAGTTACATTTTCTAGTTTGTTTTCTTCTCTCTTACTGTTCTTGAAGGCAGCACCATTGTAGAAAGCTTTAATGGCTCCCCCCGTCATGCTGATCGCACCACCGTTTTTTGCAAGGAGTCCGGAGTCCTCAGATGATGTAATTTGAGCATTGTTGGTTAAGGTAACGAGACTGTTGCCTTGAGAAAATATTGTTGCTTTTTTTGCATCAAATGATCCGCCAGAGACTGTTATTTTAGACTCATTATCGGCAGAGATGGCGTTTCCTGCTTTTGTCACGGTGAGATTGTTTAAAGCGACTGTACTTTTGTTTGCTGCTATTCCATTTATGAGCAGCGCATCGTCTTTAACACTTGATATGGTTACATTTTCTAGTTTGTTTTCGGCGCTGTTACTGTTTTCGAAGTCAGCGCCAGCGTTCGAAGCTTTAATGGCTCCTCCCGTCATGCTGATCGCACCACCGTCTTTTGCAAGAAGTCCATCGTTCTCAGATGATGTAATTTGCGCATTGTTGGTTAAGGTAACGAGACTGTTGCCTTTAGAGACTATTGTTGCTTTTTTTGCATCAAATGATCCGCTAGAGACTGTTATTTTAGACTCATTATCGGCAGAGATGGCGTTTCCTGCTTTTGTCACGGTGACATTGTTTAAAGTGACTGTACTTTTGTCTGCCACTATTCCAAATTTTAGTAGCGCATCGTCTTTGCCACTTGATATAGTTACATTTTCTAGTTTGTTTTCTTCTCTCTTACTGTTCTCGAAGGCAGCACCACTGTAGAAAGCTTTAATGGCTCCCCCCGTCATGCTGATTGCGCCGTCGTCTTTTGCAAGGAGTCCGGCGTCCTCAGATGATGTAATTTGAGCATTGTTTATTATGGTAACGATACTGTTGCCTTGAGAGCCTATTGTTGCGTTATTTGCATCAAATGATCCTCCAGAGACCGTTATTTTAGACTCATTATCGGCAGAGATGGCATTTTCTGCTTGAGAGACTTTTACATTTGTTAAAGCGACTGTACTACTGTTTGCTATTATCCCATCCTTGAGCAGCGTATCGTCTTTAACACTTGATATGGTTACATTTTCTAGTTTGTTTTTTTCTCTCTTACTGTTTTCGAAGGCAGCACCAGCTATAGAAGCTTTAATGGCTCCCCCCGTCATGCTGATTGCGCCACCGTTTTTGGCAAGGAGTCCGGAGTCCTCAGATGATGTAATTTGAACATCGTTGATTAAGGTAGCGATACTGTTGCCTTTAGAAACTATTGTTGCGTATTTTGCATCAAATGATCCGCCAGAGACCGTTATTGTTGAGTGATCATCCGCAACTACGGCGCTTTCTGCTTGAGAGACTTTTACATTTGTTAAAGCGACTGTACTGTTTTTTTCTGCATCTATTCCATAGTGTAATAGAGCATCGTCTTTGCCATTTGAGATGGTCACGTTTTCTAGTTTGTTTTCTTCTCTTTTACTGTTCTCGAAGGCAGCACCATTGTAGAAAGCTTTAATGGCTCCTCCCGTCATGCTGATCGCACCACCGTCTTTTGCATAAAGTCCATCGTTCTCAGATGATGTAATTTGTGCATTGTTGGTTATGGTAATGATACTGTTGTCTTGAGAGCCTATTGTCGCGTCTTTTGCATCAAATGATCCGCCAGAGACTGTTACTGTTGAGTGATCATTTGCAATTATAGCATTCATTGCTTGGGAGACTTTTACATTTGTTAAAGCGACTGTACTTTCATTTGCTAAAATTCCATTCATGAGCAGCGTACTGTCTGTAACACTTGATATGGTTACATTTTCTAGTTTGTTTTCTTCTCTCTTGCTGTTTTCGAAGCTAGCTCCATTATAGAAAGCTTTAATGGATCCCCCCGTCATGTTGATCGCACTATCTCCTCTTGCCCAGAGTCCGGTGGTTTCGGATGATGTAATTTGAGCATTGTTGGTTAAAGTAACGATACTGTTGTTGTCAGAAATTATTGCTATATCTTTTGTATCAAACGATCCTCCAGAGACTGTTATTGTTGAGTGATCATCCGCAACTATGGCATTTTCTGCTTGAGAGACAGTTACATTTGTTAAAGCGACTGTACTGTTGTTTTCTGCATCTATTCCATAGTGTAATAGAGCATCGTTTTTACCACTTGATATTGTTATATTTTCCAGTTTGTTTTCGGTGCTGTTCGTGTTTTCGAAGTGAACGCCAGTGCTGGAAACCGTAATAGTTCCCCCGGTCATTTGAAGTATGGCATTATCTTTTGCTTCAAGACCCAAAGGGATGTCAGAATCCGTTCCTTTAATGGTTGTTTTATCTCCCGTTAATTTAATTGCACTGCCTTTGCCTTCAACGCTTATAACGTAGATATTTTCGTTTGAGTTTGTGTTTGTGTCTTTATTTCCGGTTACCTTCAAATCAGTTCCGGTAATTTGCCCTTCCTTTAGGACATGAAGAGTTTCATACGTGGCGTCTTTGATCTCTTTTTTCTCTCCAGAAACTTTAAGAGACTCAGCATGGACATTGAATTGAATATTAAACAACACAATAGCTGCTGTTGCTATAGATGACAGAAGGGATCTTTTATACACCTGTACTCTCCTTTTAAAGCCCCCAATACTCATTTCCCCGCACTCTTCAAAAGAAGAACAGAAATAGATATTGCTTTTCGTTAATTACTCATAGC